>JASMGS010000048.1 GCA_030751155.1 Candidatus Nitrosopelagicus sp. | reverse complement strand
CAATTTGACATAAAATTAGATGATGTGTTCGCTATAGGCGTATTACCATTCATTGCTGCCATCTTAGCCATGATGGTAAAATTAGGATTACAAGGTCTGAAACTAAGTTATATTGCAAGATCATTTCTAGGCAATTTTGATTCTATCAAGAGATTGGCAGCGATGAGAATAGGCAGTGAATTCATCAAATTTACAACACCAATGTTTGTCGGCGCTGAATTTGTGGTAATTTATTATATGACCAAGAAGGGTATTTCACCATCAAAGGCATCGTGGGTTGCACTTCTTGATATTGTAACCGAAGTTTTTGCTGGCGGACTTTTATCAATTCTTGCTGGAATTTTTGCATTACTGAATGGTGCTTATGTTGTTGCTGCAATAATTTTAGGAACTAGCATATTTGTCACTACGTTATGGGTTGTTTTATTTTTCGCTTCAGCAAAACATACTTTTCATTTACCAAAAGGAATAGCAATGTTACTTACAAAATTTGGTGGAGTGCGTGGTGAAAAGTATGCAAAACAAACTGATGAATGGATTGGTGAAGTCTGTACAATGAGTAGAGAAAATCTTGGTTCAAAGAAATCAAAGAAAGTATTTTGGGTTGGCTTTTTTATGTCTTTAGTCTCATGGACATTTTATGGTATTTCATTTTTGGCAATAGCCATTGGCGTTGGTATGACTATAGAACTATTCGAGTCAGTAATGGCTGTAATGGGTGCAAATGCAATAGGAAATCTACCAATTACAATCGGCGGTTCTGGATTAGCGGAATTTGGTATTGTAGCTTATCTTAACAATCTAAACCCATTTAATTTGGTAATTCCAGAAGAGGGACTTGAATGGAATGCTGTAATAGGTTGGAGAATTGCAACATATTACATTCCAATCGCAGTGACTTGGATTCTTTTAATGAAACTTGCTTTAGGTAAATTTGTAAAACCTAAAACACTTCATCAAAAATGTCCAATTTGTGGAAATATGATTAATGATATTGAATTTGCCAGTCATATGCAACAGAAACATTCAACCGCATAGAAACCACTTTATTTTTCTGTTATCACTCTAAATCATGAATTTCAAGAATAAAGTAATTGTAATTACTGGCGCTTCAAGCGGAATTGGTGAGGCATCAGCTATCAAATTTGCTAAAAAAAATGCTAAAATTGTTTTAGTAGCTAGAAGAAAGGAAAAATTACTTCAACTCCAAAAAAAACTCGTAAAATTTACAGATTCAACGCTAGTTTGTCAATGTGATGTCTCTAATAAAACACAAGTGAAGGAAATGACAGATATTGTATTAGATACATTTGGCCGAATTGATGTTTTGATAAATAATGCAGGATTTGTTATTTATGGAAAAGTGTCAGATCTAAGCATCGAAGAGATAGAATCACAGATGGAAACAAACTATTTTGGTATGATATACTGTACAAAGAATTTTCTTCCGCATATGATTGAACAGGGAAAAGGTCATATTGTGAACGTTGCATCAGTGGGTGCTAGTTTTGGGGTTCCTGGTGTTGCCTCGTATTGTGCAACTAAATTTGCTATGCTCGGTTTTTCAGAAGGGTTAAAACATGAATTATCTGGAACAGGTGTAGATCTTACTGTTGTAAGCCCAATAATGGTAGATACTCCTTTATTTGATCATCCATCTTTTGAAAATTTTTCAAAACGTTCTACATTGGTTACCTTAAACCCCAACACTGTTGCAAATGCAATTCTTAAAGCTGCAAATTCTTCAAGATTAGAGATTGTTGTTCCTTCAGTTGCAAGAGTTGGAATTTGGGCAAAACAAAATTTTCCATATATCATCAATCCAATAATTGGCAGTTCATTTAGAAAACAGCTAGAAAAAAGAAATAAATCAAAATAACTCCATTAACAAATAGAATTATCGTGAACCGTCATCCACTATTGTGATTTCAGTTAATTCAAATTGATAGATTGCATCCATCTCAAGTTCCTTCTCGGTTTTTAAATATTCAATAACTTTTTTGTCTAAAGGAGCTTTGAGTGAATCAAACTTGAATTCATAAACAACGCCTTTTTCAAGTTTATCCATCTTTATCTTTTTTGACAGATCAAGTGTAACTATGGATCGTCCATCTTCAACTGGGTCATAAAATTGGGCATCAATTTTGTTGTCTTTATCATAAACTTCCAGAACATATCCATTTCTTGTTAATTGTTCTGGTTTTCCAAACTTAGCATTTTTTATTTCATCTGTAACCCACCCTGGGATATCATCTTTCTTTTTTGCCATTGTCTATATTTTCTATTTATCTTTCTTACTTTTTTGCCACCATTCCAAGTAATCATATTGTTTATCTTCCTTTGTTGATTCTCGTTGGTTTAGCTTATCACGTATATCGAAAATTTGTTCTCTTGTTGCGTACAATCCACATCTCTTACAAATGAAATGTTTTGTTGAAGGATCAAGTTTCATAGGATATTCAAGATCTGAGCCTATGTCCCTATCATGAGGCATAACATACTCGGCATCCTCCTCACGTGCCTTTTCAGCCTCAGCCTCAAACTGCATTTTTAGCTTTTTTCTCTCTCGGAAAGTACATTCAGGGCAATTAGGCAATGATGTCCAACAAAATTTTTTCCATAAAAGCGTTCGCATAATACGATTGATCGCAAAAAATGTCTGGTACGTGGATTACATCTTCATCCCATTACTGGTCAGTTCGCCCATCGAACATACCCCGTACCAGACACAAAAACTCATCGCACAAAACTATTAATTCTTTTTTTCAAGAATTTCTGCAATAATTTTCGAGGTTTTCTCAGCGCCATTATTATCAAAGTTTTCAGAAAACTCTTTCAATCTTTCTTCATATTTGTTATAATCATGCTTTATCTTTTTTACCGCCTTGATGACTTGCTTTTTGTCTTTTGCTAACAAACCCAATTTTTTTTCCTCTGCCCATTGAATTTGATTTGTATGTTCATCATAAACGGGTATACCAATAATTGGTTTTGAATTGGTACCCATTATTTCTCCCATTACCGTATGTGATCCATTAATCACACAAAATTTACAATTATTGATTACTGTTTGTTTCTCGTTTTCTGTAAGAAAACCAATATCAATTTGAATCCAATCAATTTTCTTTTCATATGCATCAAGTAACGAGTATTTTTTTCCATCTTTTCCAATTACTTGATCAATGGATTTATCGTTTTTAGCATGTGAAATTATTCGACGTTCATTTTTCATTTCAGAATCATGGAAAACTTCTTCATATTTTTGACCGGTTCCATCATTTGTTGATTTATTTCCAGTTCTCATCCAATATCCAAAATCAGTTCCTTTCACCATATTTTCCAAATTTGTTAAGGGTTCAGAACTAACTGATGCCTTGCCTGAAAAATGACCAACATATGTAACCTTATTTTTTATACTTTCTGGGAAATTCAAATTATATTCACAAATTGTATATGGTGGAGGTGAATCGGCTACTAATATCATTGATGCTTTTTCAATTTGTTTTGCAACAAAGTAAAGTGCTGGATAAAAATAACTGCGAGATTTCCATAGTTTTGGCATGTATTGGTTTGTAACAAACAGACTTGGAATACCACGATTTTTTGCCAGTACGTTAGAACCCATATCTCCATCATTTATGACAACATCAAATTTTTCTTTGTCATAAATTCGTGCTTCTTTTTTTAGATAATGTTTGATCTGTTTAACTAATGCCTTTTCTTTTGCTACTGGAAATAGTATATTGAGTAAGGATAATGGTACACTAGGACCATTTTTTCCATCTATGGGTGTTGGCATTAAAATTTCATGTATGTTATCTTTTTTATCTGGGAATTTTTGAAGTAGTTTTTCATAGATTTCACCCTTACTGAAATAAAACATCTCAGGTTTTTCAGTAAAGTAATTTGGTAAAACTGCATTAAGCCTCATCATTCTTGAATAATGTCCATTTCCCCATGGATAGATGAATTGACCTATTTTTTTCATAATCTTCACTCCTTGGCTGACACTGAATCTAAAATGTCATGTATATTATTCACACCCAATTTAACATGAACAATTTTTTTTGTTTTTATAGAACGTTCAACGAAGTTTTCAATCTTTCTTTTAGGTGATGCTGAACTGATGAACTTTGTTTTTCCTATCTTCTCAATTTTATTTAGATATTTTTCTAATCCAATTTCTTTTGCATCATCTATAATATCTTCACCTAATGTGGTTAATGGAGTATATGAAATCAAACCTTTACTATGAATTTGCTTAACAATTTTTTCAAAAAAAGATAGTGGATGAATTATTGGTGAAATACTAAGAGAAATTCTTTTAATATTAACAGATATGGCCACTTTTACAAGTAAGCCAGCAATAACTTCAGCCAAAACCATTGGTGGTAATTTAACACTTGCATCTATTTTGTAAAATTCTAAACTAACTTGTGTTTGAACAGTTTTATGAATTATCACATTAATCATTTTTACTAAATCCAACAATTCAGATTTTTTATTATAACAAACTATTATCTTTACATCGAATCCTTGTTTGATAGTTTCAATACATGATATTGCAGACAATTCATCAAAAACACAGCACACCATTTTTTCGTTTTGAGAATTATTAGGAATTCCTTCTAACCCTTTATCATAATAAATACAGATGTAAGCAGATGATTTTGTCAAGTGAGCAAAAAGACGTCTGTCATATTTTTCAGCTGTACCAGGTTTAATTCCTTTTTTTACAGTTTTTTCAATTAATGATGATGTAGCTGCAACCTCAACATCTCTTGTAACAAATCCTTTTGAATATCCTTCCACCTGCAAAAAGAATCTTTCATTTTTTAAAAAAAGATCAGTAGCTATTTTTGTAATATTTTCTACAATTATTTTAAAATCGTTCTTTACTTGTTTTGCAATTGCAATATTTTTTATTCCAAATAAATCATTTATAGTAGATGATACAAAAACTGGGTCGTCAGTTTCGATTATTATCACTTTATTGTCTTGTCTTATTTTTTGGAATTTTTGATTTTGGATTTTTAGAATATGTTTAATATTTGTAATAAGGGGTCCAATCTTATTTTGGGAAAAGATTGAAGGAAATACTACAACAACTATGTTATCTTCCAATATCGATATCATACGGAGTCATAATTTTAGAATTGTTATTGATTTT
>JASMGS010000047.1 GCA_030751155.1 Candidatus Nitrosopelagicus sp. | reverse complement strand
GTAAAAGATTTTCTTACCTCAAAAAAATATGGTGATTTGATTAGACTTGAATTTTACCGAGAGCATAGAATGCCACAACATATCAAAGATGTTGGAATCATTTATGATACTGCGGTGCATGATATTGATACCGCGATGTGGTTATTTGGTAAAACACCAGAAGTTGTTTTTGCTATAGCAGGTAAAATTAATCATGAGCACGAAGATTTTGCTACAATAATGCTTGGCTTCAAAGACAACAAAACTGCCACTATCTCTTCTAATTGGATAACTCCAACACGTGTGAGAAATTTTAATGCTGTTTGTACTGATGGAAGAATATTTTCTGATTTCATTACTCAAGAAATTAGGATTGAGACAGATCATGGTACTGAAAATCCAAAAAATGAAAAAACAGAGCCATTATTATTGGAGATAAAAAATTTTCTGGGTGCAATAGAAACTAAAAATGATATTAAAGTGAAAGCAGAACAGGCTGTTAATGTCACAAAAATTGCTGAAGCTGCACTCCTATCTAGTCAAAAAGGGATACCCATTTATCTTGATATAAAATGAACAGAGAAATATTAGAAATACTTGCATGTCCTATAGACAAATTTCATCCGCTAGATCTTTTTGAATGTAAAACTGAAAATGAAAAAATAGTAGAAGGAGTGTTATACTGTAAAAAATGTTCGAGATTTTTCCCTATAATAGATGAAATTCCAATCATGTTACCAGATGATCTGAGAGATAAAAAACGTGATCTTGAATTTCTACAAGCATGCATTGAACAATTACCGCAAAAAATAGTTAAGGAAGCACTACCATGGCACTTGTGAGGAATTTTGGTTTCTAACTATATTTCTGATAAAGCTAAGATTGGCAAAAATGTAAAGATCTGGCATTTTGCTTATGTTGGAGATAATGTTGAAATTGGAAATGATGTCAAGATTGGCTCCTTAGCACATGTTGATTATAATGTAAAAATTGGAGATAATACGCTTATTGAGGGATTAGTGTACATTCCACCACTCACTAGAATTGGAAAAAATGTCTTCATTGGACCAAGTGCCACATTAACAAATGACCCATATCCTCCTAGTGAAAAATTAATCGGGATAACAATTGAGGATAATGTCATCATTGGTGGTCGGGCGGTCATAAAAGCTGGTGTTACTATAGGTAAAAACAGTGTAGTTGCAATGGGAGCAGTCGTTACCAATGATGTTCTTCCGGACACAGTAGTCATTGGTGTACCTGCAAAGGCAAAATACTCACGGCAAGAATATGATAAAAAGCAGAGTGAGTGGAAAAATGCTTGAAGTGTTAATCTAAGATTCTAGTTGTGACTTAAATATCCAATTCTTAATTTTTGTAAGTATCAAAACCCAGATAAATATCAAAAATAGGGCTAGTGATATTTTTACAACAGAAGTTATTTTTGGATCAATATTTTCAGGAAATGAAATTGGTCCAATGAATAATACCATTAAACCACCACCAATCAAAATTAAAATCCACATAGAAAATATGAAAGCATAAATTTTTACTGATATCAAATTTTTACCTCCATAAAAAATGCTGTTATCACTGCTAAAATTCCACAAAATATGGATAGTTTAAAAATTTCGGCACCAATTTGTTTTTCTGATAACGGTAGTTTTGCAACAAGTAGTCTTACAAGAGTAATAGGTGCAGTTTTATCATCCGTAGATTTTATTTTAAAATCTTCAGTACGTAAAGTTGGATTTTTAATTTCCCTATGCTCAACAATTTTTTTAACACTAGTAAGAAATAAGAAAGAATTGATTACTGCTGGTAAAATTGCAATTGCAGAAATTACTTCTACATGACCTACTATGGCAATTACACCATATGTTGAACCTAATACCAATGCACCTGAATCTCCAGGAAATATTTTACTTGGAAATTTATGATATTTATAAAATCCAAGAGAGGCAAAAGCCAAACATAAACTTGCTATTCCAATTTCATAATTTTGCATAATAAATAATGAAATTGCTAATGCAAAACTTGCTATTGTAACAACACCACTAGCTACACCGTTAAGAACATCAATGGAGTTAATTGTATTTCCAGTAATGGGAATCATAAAAACTACTAACGCCAAATATAACGATGGTATTTGAACTAAACCAAATAATGGGAAACTTAGATTTGAATCATAGGCTCCCAACAAAAGTATTGGGGATGCACAAAATGCCAATGCGAGAGGTTTGAACCAACCTCCCATTACTTTTCTATCATCTACAAATCCTACACAAAATCCCAAAATAGACACAATGATCACAGCCAAAATCTCTGAAATCGGGAAAAAGGCATACAAGGCGATTTCTGCTGCAACAAGTCCAATAACTATAGGAATACCTCCCGGTCTTGGAATCATAACATCGCCTTTTTTGTTTACGTCCTTTACCGTAAGATTTCTGCTTGCTAATGCCTTAATGAAAATCGGGGTTAAGCCATATACTGAAAAAAAAGCAATGGATGAAACGATTATAGCTATGATTATTTGTTCTTGCAATTATCTTACCTTTTCTATCTGTGACTTGATACTTTTTGCAATAGTCATACCAATTTTATCTATTGCTGCTAATTTCTCAACAGAGACTTCCTTCAAATCTATACGATCACGGAAATTATATTTGTATAATATTTTTGCCCTCACACGACCAACATTTTTGATTCTGACTAGATCAAGATATTCTTCAGGAACGCCATGACGAATGCGCTGCCTGAGAATATCCAATTCGTCAACAAGTACTTGGTTTTTCCAAAATCTGGCGATTTCTCTAATAATATATGCCAACTGTTCTGCATTTCGACGTATTTGGAATATATCACCAGGTTCAGCATCAAATTTTTCAGACATATCAGAATACGTCATACCATCAATCCAATGATATAATATTAACAGACTTTTTGTCCAATTTTTTTGTAATTCTTGTTGTGCATATAATTTTTCATGCTTAAAATTATCATATATTATTTCCATATACTCTTGAAGTTTTTCTGGAACGTCAAAATGTGGATAGAATTCAGGGAGATTAGTAATCATATGTAATGAACCAAACGTATGCTTGCTTCCTTTAACATAATGTTCAAGGTCAGAAGTTATGTTTGATGCAGTTTTTGGATCAATTCTTAACCAAAAAACTTTTTGCCCAAATTTTGTAGGTTTGAATCCGTCTTCATCAGTAATCATATCATATTCTTTCAGATCTTTTAGACGTTCTGATATTTTATTTTCTAATGCAGTATCAGAAAGTCCACCAAAAGTTTGAGAAAAAAAATCATTAATCTTTTTTTCAGATACTGAAGAAAAAGTAGATGATGTTGCAATCAGACCTAGTAAATGAATTCTTAGAGAACTATCTTCAAGTATATGTGATTCAAGAGATTCGGGTTCTCCATCTATATAATGCTCTAGATAATCGTGTGGTGAACCTTTTGCAATAATTATTGATTCTCCTTCATCATCATACTGTGGCCTACCAGCTCTTCCACACATCTGTTTATACTCCAAAATAGTAATTGGTGCATTTCCATTTGATCCGAATCTGAATACGTTTGATATTATCACTCGGCGTGCAGGTAGATTTACACCTGCAGCTAAAGTTGGAGTTGAGGTTAATAATTTGATATGACCATTTTTGAATTCAGTTTCAATTATTGTACGACATCTTTGATCAAGTCCTGCATGATGAAATGCAACACCATTTTTTACCATATCTGCTAATTTTGTTACTAGTTTTGTTTGATCTTCAGTCTCTTTTGGAAGGATTGTTTTAGAAATTTTAATTAATTTTTCAAGTTCATCTTTTTTTAATTGTTTCACTACAAATTTCCCAGCTTCAGTTGCAGTAGCAACTGAACTAGCTCTTGTCATAGTAAATATCAAACTTTGAGCTTGATCTTCTATAGTATCTAATCCTAGACCAATTTCAGCTTTCTTATGTCTAGATTCTCTATTTCTATCAAGATTACCCTCAGATTCAACACGATCTTGATTTGTTATAGTATGATTACTGTATACTGCCTCAGATAGTGGTACAGGTCTCCATTCACTCTCAACCAGTTTACAGTCTAACCATTCTGCTAATTTATCTGAATTTGATATAGTGGCACTTAATGCAATTATCTGTGGTTTTTTCCCAACATATCCAGTTTTGAATCGAGTTAGAATCATTTCTAGTGTAGGTCCTCTTCCAGAATCACCAATTAGATGGATCTCATCAGAAACCATTAATCCTATTTCATATATCCAAGATTTTTGGAATGTCATCATTGCATCCATAGTTTCATTTGTAAGAATGATAACATCTGCATCATCCAAATCATGACTGTTTGAATTAAAATCACCAGTAGATATTGCAACTTTGATCTTTTGGTCTTGATTGATTTTTTCTAATTTTTTAAATTCTTCAAATTTTTCAGAAGCTAATGCTCGTAGTGGTGTAAGATAGATTACTTTTGATTTGTTTTTTGACAGGTGAGATAATATTGCCATTGTCGCAGTTAATGTTTTTCCACTGGCAGTAGGTGCAGAAACTAAAACACTTTTTCCATCAATAATTCCCGCCTTGACGGCATCTTCTTGTGGCGGATAAAGTTCTGTATAACCTTGCTCAAGTAAAAAATCAATTGATTTTTTTGGTAAGTTAAGTTCAGAAATATTCATACCCGGTTATAATGACCAGGTTTAGATTCATAAATAGTGTTTTCACGAATCATTTTTCTAAGGTAGTTTTTTGCTCCTTCTTCATCAAATTTCTCTGATTTTACAAGATGGTCTATGAATTGCTGTTCTTCTACTGGTGTTTTTTGTTCACCCTCTAAATCCTTTAAAATATCCATAAATGTCTGAATTCTTGAAATCTCACTACGAGGACGCCCCTGTAATACACCAAGATCAACTTTGCCAGTATTAACATCTATTCCTGTTTCATGTAACATAGATTCCATCATGAAAACTGCTCTTTCTGCGTCTTCTTTGTCTACTTGATTCTTTAGTAAGAGTCTTGAGCGTGCAGTAGCCAATCTCACCAATCCTTCTAATTGTCGAGGAGTTACAGTGAGCATGTCTTCTGATTCAACATTTCTCATCTTCAGATAATATTCTAATATTGTATTTTCTGCATCAGCTGTTAGGGTAGGCTCTTTCCGTTTTGCATATGCTAGATATTTTGTAAGTATATCAATATCTATGAGTGATTTAGTATCTGTTCCATCTTGACCATGTAGATCTATAATGTGTTTAGCAATTTCCCTATCTTTTACTTGTGATGGGATATCTCTTACAATAAAAATTAAATCAAATCTTGTAAGAAGTGGAATAGGTAGGTTTACATTTTCATGTATGTTTTTAAATTGATCATATTTCCCAAACATTGGGTTTGCTGCTGCAAGAATTGATGTTCTTGCATTAAGTGTAGCTACTATACCACCCTTTGCTATACTTGCAGATTGTTGTTCCATCACTTCATGCAAAGCACTTCTATCTTCTGCTCTCATTTTATCAAATTCGTCAATACAAACCAAACCTTGATCACCAAGTACTACGGCACCAGCTTCCAACATGAAAATTCCAGTACTATCACGTACAACAGCGGCGGTAAGACCTGCAGCTGTTGAACCTCTGCCAGATGTATATAATCCTCTAGGAGCAATTCTTGAACAGAATTTTAGCATCTCACTTTTTGCAGTACCTGGGTCTCCAACAAGAAAAATATTGATATCTCCTCTAATCTTACTCCCATCAGTTAATAGCCGTTGATTAGAACCAACTATCAATAAAAGAATTGCTTCTTTAATTATCTCATGCCCTTTAATATGAGGAGCGAATGAATCTATTAATCGTGAATAAATATCCTGATTTTTTGCCAGAGATTTAATTATCTTTTCTTCTTCGGCAGATATTTCTTCTCTCTCTGATCGTCTTGAACTTTTTACTCCCCTACCTCCAATGAATTCAACGTTGTTACCATCTATTCGTAATCTGTAAAGAGCACTCTCATTTTTGCTAACACCCGATATACGTTCCTGTTCAATTCTGACGATACCAGTTAGAATGATTCTATCTCCAGGACGTGCGTTATCTACTAAATCTTGTTTTATACTAACATCAATGTAATGAGGAAGTTGTCCTGGTGGCAAATCTTCAGGTAATTCTTGTAAACGGACAATTTGAAAATCAATAAATCTACTTGATTCTGGTACTATACCCAAATTCTTGTGCTTACAATTAGGGGTTGAGCATTGTACAGGTGAGTCTAAGCTTATTCCTTGGAATAGGTTTACAACTGTAATATGCTCCTCTGGACAAATGAAAGTTAGTTCTTGTGCCAGTGGTTTTACTTCGGATGATCTTACTACCATACCTGAAACACTTGTCATTTTACTTATGACATCAGCTTTGATTTGACGTAGGCTTCTTTGTACAGGATAATTTGCTATACGTGCACGTATTACCTTTTTAATCTTCTCTGAGTATTGTGGAAAACGTTCATGCAGAATCTCCCCAATGGCTTTTGAGAACGCTTTTAGGATGTCATCTGGCCGTTCATTAAATTTTGATTCAATATCTGGATATGAAACAAGATCATTATAGTCAATCATAATGTGTGTCATACGTTTAGACATCATTTGATCAATTTGTTCAACATATGAAAAAGATCCAGTAGTATCTTTGAACTGTGTTAAAAATTCCTTCACTTGATCTGACATTGCTGATTTTGTTTGTGATTCTGCAGTCATTTTTTATCACCAACTATTTTTTTGGAAAATTTTGTACTAATTTCATATATTTGATTAAAAAATTCACGTTCTTCTATTGATAATTTCTGTGATATATCAGGAGTTAATTTTGATGAATCTGCTAGATGAACTATCTTACCCTGCCTTTTTCTTAGCAAAGTGTTAAGCATGCTTTCTACTTTATCATAATCATTTTCAGATAATCTTTTCATATATGATTTCAGTTTGATATAGAAATAATCGTCCAAGGTTGAAAGATCAAATTCACCTTGAACCTTTTCTTTCACAATAGATTGTTTTAATTCACTGAACATATCTTCGTCTTTAATTTCCACATGCTTAGCTGAATGTAATATATCTGCAATCCATCTAGGAATGTTGATGATCTCACCCTGTTTACCTTCAACAGTTATATCTGAAATATCTATTTTCAAATCTTTGTTAAATTCAACTTTCACATCATGTAGATCATTACCTATCGAATGAACACGTACAAGATTTTGTATATCCAACATTTATGGATCTCCGTTGAGGAATTTAATGGGTGCGATCGATCAAATGAATTTACAAACAGCTTTGATCATTTGATCCTCTAACCCATTTATTAATAAGGTATGACTGCTTGAGATATGAAAATGCAGTCAAACGTGATGTGGACAGAAAAATATAGACCACAGAAAATATCTGAGCTTATAAACCAAAAAGAAACTATTGGTAGTCTAAATTCAATGCTAAAAAATCAACTGGAATTACCTCATCTTTTATTCTCTGGTTCAGCAGGAGTTGGCAAAACTACAATTTCACTTTGTATATGTAAAGAAATCTTGGGTGAATATTGGAAGAACTATACTCTTGAGCTAAATGCATCTGATGAAAGAGGAATTAACATGGTCAGAGAACGTGTAAAAAAATTCTCTAGGTTTGCTGGATTAGATACAAAAATTCCATTCAAAATAATAATTCTTGATGAAGCGGATGAAATGACATCTGATGCACAAACTGCGCTTAGACGTATTATTGAAGATACAGCTAAATTTTGTAGATTTATTTTAATTGCAAATAATTTATCTAAAATAATTGAACCTATCCAAAGTAGATGTGTAGTATTCAAATTTACTAAGGTTTCTGAAAAAGATATTTTATTACACTTAAAACAAATTGGAAAAAATGAAAAGATCAAAATGGATGAAAAAGGTCTGGGGGCTATATCTGCTTATGCTGATGGTGATTTACGACATGCAATAAATATACTTCAGGCATCAGCAAGTACGGGAAATGTTACTGTTGATAGTGTAAAATCAGTAATTGGATTAACTAAAACAAACGATGTCCAGAATATTTTAAAAATGGCGATTGATGGAAAGATTTCTGAATCAAGAGAAAAAATGATAGAATTGATCAAAGTTTATGGAATGTCTGAATCAGACTTTTTAAAATATATTAATCAAGCAATTTTTAATTTAAAAAATGATAACATAGCAGAGATGTCAGAAATCACTGCAAAATATGATTATAGAATATTGGCTGGTGCTAACCCTGAAATTCAACTATCAGCTTTATTAGCTGAATTAACAAAATTTAGCAAAAAATAACGCAGAGAGAGGGATTTGAACCCCCGCGTTCTTGCGAACACAGGCTCTCAAGGCCCGCGCCCTACCAGGCTAGGCGACCTCTGCAAAAATTGATAATATTAACTAATTAAAATCTGTTTTAAAAAATAAAAAATAGATTAGAAATTGCTTTCTAATGACTGTGTGGATTTGCTTGTCCAGAACCTAATTCTTGGAAAGTCCCTGCAGCTTTTTCGTGAAACTCTTGATTTCCTTGATCCACTAACACTGCTAATGGGGGGCAAACTGATACACATGCCATACACCAAATACAGTCATGTTCTCTTATTGCATCTGCCTTATCTGTGAAATCTAATCGTTCCTCTTTTTCGGTTGTACCTGCGCCTGGCCATGGGGTTTTATCTTTCACTGCATCTATGCCTGATATGTCCTTATCAGTTCTGTACCATTGAAATATTTGTACAGGACATGCTTCAATACAAGCACCATCAGCGACACAAACATCCCAATCATTTGCTACCATAGTACCAGTGATTCCAAGTTTCTCCATTTTTTCGCCGTGTTTCTTGTAATCAGCTAGAACTTTATCATCTGTAGATGCATCCCAATCATTTCCTGCTTCACCAGCTTGAGATGGCCATACCCAGTGAAAATTTTCACCGTCAGAATAATTGATCTTTCCAATTGGCTTTTTGTCTCCTTTACAGAAGTCTTCTTTAATTGGCATTATGAATTCTATTATAAGATATTATATAAATCTAGATTGGATCCTGAACCATTATTTTTAATTTAATAATATAACACTGTTTTCCATTCCTTACGTTCATATTTTTTCATTATACGTATCAAATATGGATATTATCAAATATGATGTTTACAGCGGTCCAAATATTGGTATTTACACCAAAGTCAATAATCAATTTGTTTTTGTACCAAATGGATTCGCAAAAACAAAAGCAGAGAACTTAGCAAACTACCTCCAAACTGATTATCTAACTATATCAATCGCAAATACCAGACTGCTTGGAATTCTTGCAGTTTTAAATAATCATGGAATGCTTTTGCCAAATACGTGTTCACAGGAAGAGATTGATCATTTAAAGAAACACACTGATCTGAATATAAAATTATTAGATATAAAATATAATGCTCTAGGAAACTTGATCTGTGCTAATGACAAAGGAGGAATAGTTTCTCCAACTATTGATAAAAAATATGTGAAAGAAATTGAAGATGTGTTAGATATAGAAGTGTTACAGAAAAAAATTGCAGGATTTTATCAAGTAGGTGCTGTAATGTCAGCTACAAGTAATGGAGGAATAATTCATCCTCTTACAGATGAAGATGATGTGAATACTTTCTCTAATATCTTAGGTGTTAAGATTGAACCTGCTACTATTAATGGAGGAATTCCATTTGTTTCATCTGGAATATTAGCTAACGATAATGCTATTGTGGTTGGTACATTAACTAATGGACCTGAAATCATGATGTTAACTAGTGCGTTTATAAATTAAGAATATCTTTTGGATTTGTAATTAATTCTTCTAAAGAAACACGTTTTTCAGTTCTATCAACCATGTTTCTTAATACAACTTGCTTCTCTGAAAATTCTTGAGGTGCAAAAATGATAGAAAACCTGGAGCTAGATGATATTTCCATTTGTTTTTTCAAAGATTTTCCATTTAAATCAATATTTGTTGGTATGCCAAGATTTCGTAGTTTTGATGCAGTTCTAACTGCCTCTAATTTTAATTCCTCATTTGAATACAAAACAGATACAGTGTAATGAGATTGGGTATACGAAACATTTTGTGCATCAAGACATAGAATAATTCTTTCCACTCCTCCTGCCACACCTGTAGCACCAAAATCATTACGGCCAAATGTGTTTGGTAAACTATCATATCTTCCACCACCTACTAATGCACCTAAGTCAGAAGTAGTATCATATGCTTCAAAAACAATTCCAGAGTAATAATCAAGACCTCTTACAATTCCAAAGTTAATTCTGATATTATCAATTCCCCTGTGTTTTAATGAATCATGTAAAGTTACTAATTCATCCCAACCATCTAAATCTGAAACATCAAAATTTTGTTGGATTTCTGATGGAGTACCTTTAATTTTTGAAAATTCTAATATTTTTTCTAATTTTTCTGATGAATAACCCTTTTTAGTATATTCTTGTAATATTTCATTTTTTGATTTTTTCTGAATTTTATCTACTGCTCTGAATATATCATTTAAAAGAGAAGTTTCGTTTGATTCAAAGAGTTGATTGATGTATGATTGAACCAATTTTCTGTGATTAATATCAATAATTATATTTTTCATAGTAAGATTATCAAAAAATCTAGATGTGAATTCTATAATCTCCGCATCATAATCTGAGTTTAGATTTCCAAATATCTCAATGTTCCACTGGTGAAAAAATCTATACCTACCCTTTTGTGGTTCGTCATATCTCCAAACTCCTCCAAATGAAGAAAGCTTTGCAGGTAACTTCAAAGTTTTCTGTGACGTTGCATATCTGGTCAATCCAACAGTAAAATCGAATCTGAGCGCAACTTCCCTATCACCCTTATCTTGAAATTGGTATATTTCATCTCTAATAGAAGGTCCACTTTTTGCTTCTAATACAGATAAAAGTTCAATTGGTGAAGGCTCCATTAAATTAAACCCAAATACACTTGCAGTTTCCAAGAATTTTTGCCGTATGAACTCTATTTTGATCATCTCGTTTTTATCAAAATCCTTCATTCCACGTGGTAGTTCCATTTAAAAAAAAATCGTAAAAAATGCCTTTAAGACTTACTGTTTACTTTAACTCATTAATAACAGAAATTCATAGAAAAAACATGAGTTACAAATACCTTGAGCATGCAACTGATGCGTTTATAGAAGTCAAAGCAAAAACCATGGAAGAAGCATTTTTGGTTGCTGGTAAATCGGTAGTTGAAACTATAATTGACTCGAAGAATATACAAGAAATTGAAGAGAAATATATCAAAGTGGTTGGAGAAAACATCCATAATTTGTTATATAATTGGTTAGAAGAGATTGTGACTATAACAATAACTGACGGGTTTGCGATAAAAAATTTTTCCGTCAATATTAAAAAAAATAAGGAATATCAAATCGTTTCAAAGATCTCTGGCGAGAAATTAAACCTAAAAAAACATAACTACAAGGTAGAAATCAAATCTCCTACATTTCATTTAATGGAGATAAAGGAAAATGATGGGGTGTTGATGAGATATCTTCTTGATTTATAATTTATTTAATATGCATATGCTGGATCAATTGCTCGTTGGATCTCTATAATTTCATTTAACACATCTGTCTCTTCACTACTTAATTTATGCATGAATCGTTTGATCAGTTGTTTTGCGTCTGAGGAAGAAGGTAATGTGTAAAAAACATCTTCCTCAGCTATTTGTCTTCCTATGGTGATATTTTGTACAGAACATGCCACTTCCTGTCCAGTCTTAACCATGCTTACCGTTTTACCGTCATGTTGTAATTGATGTATAATGCCAATTTTTTTTCCAGTTTTATTCATGAAAGGAATTTTTTGTCGAAGCTGACCTACATCTACTCTGATCCCAAACACTGCAGGATTGTTATTTCTAAATACAAAACCTTTCAAAAAAGTAAATTTAGATATCGGTGTTAATTCTTTGAAAACAGAATTTTCTTCATCCGCTTTATCATCATCTACCCATTGCGTATATGTATCAATTAGACTGTAGATTATTTTATCAGTGAAAACTTTGATATGATTATTATCTGCCTCAGTTTCAGCATCTTGTAAAACCTTTACATTAAATGCTAAAATTACACCCAAATGCCTATCGTTTTCCTTTGTTGCCATAGCTTCTAGAATATCTCTATGTGTTACAGGTCCTATGTCAGCTTTTGAAATAGGAATTTGTTGACGGCGTAACATTTCTGTTATAGCCTCAAGTGATCCAATAGCATCACATTTCAGAATAACTCCATTTGTTTCTGTACTAATGAAAACAGATTGCATTTCATCTTCAATAATCTTTTTAAAATGTTCTATCTCTGCATCATCACTGACTGCGTAAAGTGTACTACCAGGCAAAACACCATCTAAATCTGGTGATGCAATTTTTACACCTGCAGCCGCTTGTATGTGCTCTACTGGTTTAAATTTATCACGAGGATCTCTCATTTCGTCAAGGGGTTTTGGTAATAACAAAGCCTTAGGTTTTGTAACAATTACTGAATCTCTTTTTGCTGCTATGATAGAATCTTCTTTTCTCATTTGACCATCTATTAAAATCATATTTGCTGTGGGACCAAGACCTACTTCATCATTAACTTCTAATATTATTCCTCGGTTGGACTTTTCCTCTTGGTTTAATTTCTCTTTTAGATATTGTTGTGTCAATCCAACTAAAACTGCAAATAATTCAGGTATGCCTATACCTGTTTTTGCACTAACAGGAACTATTGCAATCTCTTTTTTGTAATCATCAATCCTGTAAAATGCTTCTGACTGATATCCTAAAACAGAAAGTGCTGTGACAACATTATAGATTTTCTCATCTAGAAAGTTTTGGACCTCAACATTTTGTTCCTTAATAGATTGTGAAATAAATTGTGTTTCTGTATTCTTCCAACCAGAAACCATGTCTGTTTTGTTTAACGCTACAACAAAAGGCACTTTACGGCTTTCTAGAATTTTTAAACTTTCATTAGTTTGTGGTTGAAATCCCCTATTTGCGTCAACGACTAAAATAGCAATGTCTGCTGCAGAACCTCCTCGTGAGCGCAAATTTGTAAAAACCTCATGACCTGGAGTATCTATTACTAAAATTCCGGGGATTTGGTGTTCAACCTTACTCAGTTTTTCATAAAGTGGTCCACAGATTTTTTGTATTGTTTCTACCGGTAGAAAACTTGCACCAATATGCTGAGTTATACCACCAGCTTCTCTTCCCTGTACACCAGTACCACGTACTTTATCAAGTAATGATGTTTTTCCAGAATCTACATGGCCCAAAACGGACACAATTGGTTGTCGAATGCGCATCTTTGATCACTAGAATACCACATTCACTTCCTTATCAAAACTTTCGCTTGAATCTGACGCATGAATAGAATTTTCAGTTATGTCTATTCCAAAATCTCCACGGATAGTTCCAGGAGCGGCATCCTTGGGATTAGTTTTACCTATAATTTCCCTAGTTGTATCGATAACGTTTTCACCCTCAATTACTGCTGCTACGACTTTCCTAGATGTAATAAATGAAACCAACTCTCCAAAAAATGGTTTAGAATTATGAGCAGAATAAAACTGCTCAGCCATTTCTACAGTAAAGTTCAATGCCTTTATTTTTGAGATAGTAAATCCCTTTTTTTCAAAACGTGAAAGGATTTCTCCCACCAGATTTCGCTTTGCAGCATCTGGTTTTATAATGATTAATGTCTGTTCAGCCAATTTATTTTTTGACTCTAATTCCGCCTTTCACGTATTTTTTTGTCCACTTTAATTTTCTTGGATCACGTTTTAGAACAAGAGAGTTCTTTTTGCACTTAGCGGAACAAAACCACATTACTGTTCCATCATTTTTTACAAACATGGTACCAGAGCCCTTTGCCACTGGACGGTCACAAAAACTGCAGGATTTTACTAACATACTCATTTATTTTCACTACCTAATCTTCTTAGCTTCCCTTTCAGTTTCTCTTAATATTAATATGTCAGACATTCTTATAGAACCCTTTACGTTTCTTGTTAATATTCTCCCACGATCTTTACCATCTAAAATTTTTACTCTTACCTGTATTACTTCACCAGCAATACCAGTTCTACCTACAATTTGAATAACTTCAGCAGTGGTTAATTCGTCTGAATGTTCTGTTGAGCTCATTCGTCTGATTTGCCACCTTTTATTTTGTCTATCGAGGCAATTACTTCATCAATTATATGTTGAGCATCACCTGCATCTAAAATTACAGCAGCTGCTGCGGTTACTTCAATACCTAATGCACTACCCAAGTCTTGCTTGCTTGGAACAAATGCATAATGTGCTTTCTGTTCCTCACAAATAATTGGAAGATGTGCAACAACTTCTGGTGGTTCAACGTCTTCAGCAATAATGACTAATTTACTTATACCTCTTTCAATAGCTTTGGTTGCTTCATTTGTGCCTTTTCTTACTTTTCCTGTCTCGGCAGCTACCCGAAGTGATTCTAAAATAGGGCTTACCAAGTTTTCAGGCGTTTCAAATTTTACATAATACGGTTTAGTCATTTGTATCACCCAAAGGGATCATTTCCATTTTAAAAATTGTATCAAGTGGTTTTAAAAGTGTTATCTGAAAGAATTAATTGTATTTTATCTAGATATGTTCTCATTAATACCTCAAGATTTTTTTGTGAATCAGATTCTCCATAAATTCTCATTATTGGTTCCGTTCCACTTTGTCTTACCATAATCCAATTTTTCTTATCAAATACGATTTTTATCCCATCTGTAATATCGGCATCTGGAAACATGCTTTTTAGTTCAGAAATAACCCTATTTGCAGCCTCATTTGTACATGAAATTTTATCTTTCGTGGTGAATGAGGATGGTAAAATCTGGAGTTCTTCTGTTATGGTTTTACCAGAATCAGCAAGTAAATCAAGAACTAATGCCAATGTCATGGCTCCATCTCTAACATGATTATGCTTTCCAAACATGAACCCACCATTTTCCTCAAATCCCAAAAGTGCATTTTCAACAATCATCCTTCTTGAAACCTCAACACTTCCAACTTTTGTTCTAATCACTGAAGAATTTGTATTTGTAACAATCTCATCAATTGAATTTCCAGAATTTAAGCAGGTAACAATTTTGGAATTTGGATTTTTGTTTAAAAGATACTTTGTTAGTAATAATGCTGATTTATCTCCGGATAATAATTTTCCTTCATTATCACAAAATATACTTCGATCACCATCACCATCAAAAGCAATTCCAATGTCAGCATTATTATTCAAAACAGTAGAAGAAAGTTCTTCTAGATTATATGGTGTAGGCTCCGAACCCCTACCAGAAAAATTTCCATCAATTTGCTCATTAATCATAATAACCTCACAGCCAAGTTGATCGCATAATTTTCCTGCAGTAATAATCTGTGCTCCATTTCCAAGGTCTAATACAACCTTGAATTTTTTAGATTTGATTTTATCTACATCTACTTGAAATTTTATTCCATCAAGATATGTTTGAATTGCCCTAGAATCGTTTGTCGTATAACCCAGAGCGGAATTATTTTCCATCCATTTTTTTTGGAAAAAAATCTCTTCGATACTTTTCTCGTCATCACGTGAAATCTCAACACCGTCACTGGCAACTGGCTTAATTCCATTATATTCAGGAGGGTTATGTGATGCAGTGATCATGATTCCCCCATCATACCCAAGTTTCTTAGTTGCATATTCCAAACAGGGTGTAGGTACTAGACCTGCTAGATGGCAGTCAAGACCAGCGGAGTTTAACGTATCACAAACCGTTTTTGATATTGTAGGACTAGAGTGTCTCCCATCATATCCTACAAGTATTGTGCCGTGTTTAAAATAGGCTGAAATTGATAAAACAAGATCGTGAACAAACTCTAAATTGAAATCTTCAGAAAAAATTCCTCTTACACCATTTGTTCCAAACAGTTTACCCATGTATCCAATCCAATAACGATAAATTTGTCTGTTGTTGCACAATTATTGCGGGAGTCGCCCAGCCTGGTCAAAGGCGCAGGGTTTAGGACCCTGTCTTTTAGGAGTTCGTGGGTTCGAATCCCACCTCCCGCACCATTTCAATTATTTTCCGAAAAACCTAAGAATATAAGGAATCATTAATCATCTCTACCAATGAAGAAAACAATAGTTGGAATCACTGTAGTTGGAAAAGATAGAGAGGGTATCGTAGCACAATTCACAAATTTCGTATTTCAAAAGCACGGTAATATTGAAAAAGTAAATCAGAATGTAATAAAGGGCTTATTTGGTATGTATCTAGAAGTATCCTTTACTTCTAAGATTAATTTTAAGAAATTAGATTCGGAACTACAAAAACTAGGTAAAAAGATAAGAATGGAGGTTAGTACACACTCTGAAACTAACTCGGAAAAAAATATCGCTATATTTGTAACAAAAGAGGATCATTGTCTAAAAGAGATTTTATCAGCAAGACGTACTGTCAAAGGTAAGATTTCTGTAATTGTTGGTACGGAAAAAGCTCTTGCACCACTTGCAAAAAAAGCAAAAATTCCATTTATCATTGTTAATGATAGAAACCAAGAAAAGGCTGAAGAAAAACTACTCAAACTTTGTAAAAAATTTGAAGTGGATGTAATAGTTCTTGCAAGATATATGAGAATTTTAACTCCAAACTTTGTTTGGAGATATCCGGATAGAATTATAAACATTCATCCATCACTGCTCCCGGCATTTCCTGGATCTCTTGCTTATGCACAAGCATTTGAACGAGGAACAAAAATTGTTGGTGTAACATCACACTATGTTACAGAAAATCTAGATCAAGGACCAATAATTTTCCAGGATTCCTTCAAAGTAACTCCAGAAGATACTCTTGAATCAATAAAAAGGAATGGCCAAAAGTTAGAGGCTACTACTCTCTTTAAGGCTGTAAAAATGCATCTAGATAATAAGTTAGAAGTTCGCTGGAGAAAAGTCCACGTTAAATCTAAGTGAAAGTAATGGACGCTAGCGATCTATATGATCCAGAATTTAGAAAATTAATCAAGTCAAAAAAACCTACAGTCATAATTCCTGTCGGTTCTCTTGAGCAACATGGGGCTAACTTACCAATAACACCCGACTCTGACATTGTTACAGAGGTTGCTTCACGTTTGGCAAAAAAATGTGGCTTCATAGTTTTTCCAACTATCAGTTATGGAATTTCAGATGAACATTCACCTTTATTCAATACTAGTATTGCAACAACCACTCTTCGAACAATTCTATCCAATGTTATTAATTCGTTATTAGAAAATGGCGTGGAGAACTTTCGTATTTTAAATGGTCACCATGGAAATGTAAAACATTTGTACGCCTTTCTGCATAGACCTAATGTTAAAAGAGCCTGCTCTCTGTGGATTCATTCATACTGGTGTTTCATGGAGCATGAATTTGACCATGCTGGCTTCGTAGAGACCTCAATAATGCTCGCCATTTCAGATAAAGTCAAGATGAAAAAGGCGAAAAAGGGGTTAATAACAAAGGGCTTGAGCGAGAAGGAAATACAAAGAATTAGCAAACTTTCTACACAACCAGGAGGATTTCCCAAAGTTGCAAAGAATGGAGTGTGGGGTGACCCAACTGGTGCAACAAAGAAGGACGGACAGAAATTCCTTACTGAAATCGTTAGAAATCTGGCAAAAGAGTGTCAATCTTGACTTACTGAACAAGGTTGGAAATTATACCAGTGAATGTTTAATATACGGCTTCGTAATCAGTCACAA
>JASMGS010000046.1 GCA_030751155.1 Candidatus Nitrosopelagicus sp. | reverse complement strand
CCTTTAGTTACTTGATATTTTGGATGACCAAGTAATGTATATGCTAGAGTACTCTTTCCTGAACCGTTAGGGCCCATTATTGCATGTACTTCACCAGGTCCAGTTTTCATATTCACGCCCTTGAGAATTTCCTTACCATCTCTGGAAACATGAAGATCTTTGATTTCTAGCACTGCCATATGGTCAATAGACTTAATTTCTATATATAACCGAGACGAATTTTAGCTACTCCTAACAAAAAATAGGAATTCTTTAGACGAAATAAAAAGAAAAAAGGGGTTTAGGCTAATGATGGTCTAAGTGTTACATTCATTTTGTAATTAGTTAGAATCTCCTTACATCGGTTTCTAATTGTAACCTCAGTTACACCAGAGATACTAGATACGTCTCTTTGAAGAACGCTCTGTCCCAAAAGAATTGATGCTAGATATAGATATGCTGCAGCAACTCCATTAGGCGCTTTTCCATCAGAAAGATTACGATTTTTGGTTTTCTCTGCAATTTCAAGAGCTAATCTTTCAACTCTCACATCAGTGTTTGTCATGTTTGCAATTTTTGAAATGTACTTATCCATTGTTACAGCTGGTGTTGTAACAGTTCCAAGTTCCATTACCAAAGTTCTGTAATATCTCGAAGCTAACTTTGTCTTTGGTTTAACTTCTTTTGGTTGACAAATTCCTTGAATTATTTCTTCTAAGGAACGAATCACACCACATCGCTTGCATGCCATATAAACTACTGCTGCAGATATACTAACTACAGATTTTCCCTTCACTTCGATATTTTTACCATCAAGACTTCTGTAAATCACCGAGGCGGTTTCCAAAACATTTTCTGAAAGAGAGCAGCTTTGGCAAATATTTGAAATTTTTGTCAAAATATTAGTCAGTCTTCGGTCTCTTGAACTAGAAACTCTGACTCTTTGCTGCCATTTTCTCAGATTGTGCATTTGTGATGCTACTTCTGAATTGATTTTTTTCCCACTAAAATCTCTAGATTCAGTGGAAATTTCTGTAGTGATTCCCAAATCATGTTGAGAATATGTTGTTTGTCCAGATGCCCTTGCAAGATTTGTTTTATTTTCCATGTTACCACTTCTTGCTTCTGGTCCGTAATCTTCCATTTGTTCTACTACTACTATTCCGCAGCCAGAACAAATCCTTTCGCCATTTTGTGTATCATCAACTAGTGATGAATTGCACGTTGTACATTGTTGAATTTCTAACGTTTCCATTTTTTTTTCCTCTTGTGTTCTTTATTTTTTTTCGCAGGAGGATTATCGAGTGCAAATACTTTTTTCCCAACAAATTTTTTTATGTTATTGGTCATTAAAGCTGCAGATGCATACGGCTTTGCGACAGGCCCAATTAATTCTACAACTTTTGCAACTTTGACATTCTTTTCATCACAAAGTATTTGGCCTGCGCTCGCTATCTTCGAAAGTCTTACTATGACTCTGCCACTACTGGCAAGATGCAAAATTTCCCCTACCTCCTGCAATTATTCCAATAACGTTTGATAGTTGATCAAACGTTCTGTCAATTTTACTTAAGCTTAAAGCTAGATAGAATTTTATTTTGACTGCTTTGCTCTTTTTGCTACCAGATTCACTGCAATTTTATTTAAAATTTCAGTCTTTGTATATTTTTTTTCTAATACTATATGTCCTGACCTAACATATGATCTTCTTGGGTATCTAACTTGATCATTTGTTTCAGTTGGTTCAAGCCCAACTGCTTTTGATGACTCAATTAATTCATTTAATGAAGGATCAAAAATGCATTTATCTTTTGGTAATCTTCTTCCTTTTTTTCTTGATAATGTCTTATTAAAATAATCTAGCCAGACCACGATATGGTCATAATCTTTCATGAAATCACTTTATTAAAACTGCGTTAACAACACCATGTTGTCCAGGTCTTGACATAACTCTACATTTTCCTTCTGCTGTTTCAAGTATTGCACCTTTAGAAATAATTCCACGTCGTTGATAATCGTTATTTGTTGCATTTTCCAAAACTTTTAGAATTTTTACTTTTTTTGCTTTTGAATCAATTACCAAATTAACAGTGTCAATTGTTTTTATAGCAGTTTTAACATTCTTTCCACGAACCTTTCTGGTTATTGTGATCTGTTCTCCAACTAATGCCTCATTAGGAAACCTATTAGTTTCATGTTTTTTTCTTGAACGTAATGGACGTCGACGACCACCTGTTATTTTACTTGTTGATAGATTCTCAACTGACCTTTTCATAAATGCCTTTTAATTCACTCTAATTTATACAAACCGAAAAATCATTACAGATTTTTGCGTGTTTTCATATTTTTTGATGATTTTATCCACAAATTATGATTTTGGTTTATTTTCTTACTCTCGTGAATAATTTTTCTTTTAGAGTATTGATATCTCCCTGTATACCAAAATATTTTTGGAATTTATCAGTTGTCGAATAAATTTTTAGTCTGCCAATACTTTGATGTTCAATGAAATCCAGTTGTCGTAGTTCTTTTAGATGTGAATAAACACCAGAACCTCTGGTTTCCACAAGTTGCTTTGAGCTAATAGGTTGTGCATATGCTATATATGATAATGTTTTTTGTGTAGCTTTTGCTAAGATGGGCTTTGATGCATATTTTCTAACCGTGGAACTATATTCTGGTTTTAATTGAAATACATAATTTCCGTCAGGTAAGATAACAACTTCTATAGCTTTGAATGTGCTTTTGGTTTTTTTAATTATAGAATCTAGTATAGATACAGTCTTTATCCGTGATTCTGTACCGGATGCTTTGATTAGATCTTCTATCGAAAGTGGTCTTCCAGCAGAGTATAATGCAGACTCGAGTCTGGCTGTTATCTCATCCTGATTTTCTACTTTTGCCATCTCCCTCACTTTTTTTCGGTATATCGGTGATTAAAGTAACCAGAATATCATCATCTTTTTGCTCTAATGTCACTTTTTCATCACGTGCTAGGAATAAAATCGCAAAAAAGCATCTTATTGAGTCCAATGTTTCTAGATCTTTTACAATTTGTCTCAAGACACCTTTTCCAGAATCTCCAATTTTACGAATTATCAAATCCTGATATTTGCCTACCACATTTTCAAACGAAACAAAATAATCCTTAAAATCTGGCACTTCCACAGCTTCAAAATTCAGTCTATTGTTTCTTCTACTACTAGGATTTGCTATATTTCCAATTAAATTTTCAAGTAGATCTAATAATTCATCTAATGATACGGGATACGTTGATTCATGCCTATATGGTATGTCTAAAATATCAATATCAACATCATTTCTACTCGTTAGTGGTTTTTTCTCCATAGCGGCCTTTTGCAGCGCAAAAATACTTTCAACCTTCATTCTATAAATCAAAGAAGAAGAAAGTGCAGCCATACCTGCTACCTTCAAATCTTTCTTTCCAGTCTGTTCTAATATTTTTATCAAGATCTTCAAAATTTTGATAATATCTATTTGCCAGATATCTTTTTTTGAGATTGCAGATGGATTAAAGAGAATATTAACTGGTTCCTGTGATATACCAGTAAGTTGTTTATCGTAATCCACAAAATTTGTTAAATTATGATTGACTAATACTATACACTCTATTTTTTTCTCCTCTTCAGTCAACTCTTATATTATAAGAAACTGAAAATTTCGCAATGAAAGCAGCACAAATCATCGAGCCAAACAAACCTTTGAAAATATCTGAAATTAATACGCCATCACCTACAGGTAAGCAAGTTCTAATCAAAGTCAAAGCGGTGGGTGTCTGCCACAGTGATTTACATCTCTGGGAGGGTGGATATGACACTGGTGATGGTTTCATGAAAGTTACTGATAGAGGAGTAAAGTTTCCTGTCATTCCTGGCCATGAAATTGTTGGAACAGTGTCAGCAACTGGAGATTCTGTAGTAGGAATAAAGGAAGGTGACGATGTATTGGTGTATCCTTGGATAGGTTGTGGTACATGTCCAACTTGTGATAAAGGTGATACCAATTTATGCGAAGCACCACAATCGTTAGGGGTTTTTCAGGATGGTGGATATGCTGAATACTCATTAATACCAGATTACAAATTTTTGGCTCAAATTTCAGGAATGGATCTAGAAGGTGCTGCATCGTTAGCATGTTCTGGCTTGACCGCTTACACTGCAGTAAAAAAAGCAATTTTAAATTCACCAGAAAATATTTTGATAGTTGGAGCTGGTGGCCTTGGTTTGA
The DNA here is from genome assembly GCA_030751155.1 of Candidatus Nitrosopelagicus sp. Taxonomy (GTDB): domain Archaea; phylum Thermoproteota; class Nitrososphaeria; order Nitrososphaerales; family Nitrosopumilaceae; genus Nitrosopelagicus. The sequence continues at coordinate 627 of JASMGS010000046.1, read as the reverse complement.
TGGGAGTTCAAATTGCAAAAGCACTTTGTAATGCAAAGATTATTTGTGCTGATTTAACCGATGAGAAATTACAGAAAGCCAAGGAAATGGGAGCTGATCATACTGTAAACACCAAAGATTCTGAATCTTTCAAAAATATCATGTCAATCTGTAATGAAAAAGGCGCTGACAGCATAATTGATTTTGTTAATGCACCACCTACTGTCAAGTTGGATCTTTCTGTTATTAGAAAACGTGGTAATATCGTTCTCGTCGGTTTATTTGGAGGCTCTGTAGATTTGTCACTAGTCACAATTCCATTAAAAGCAATCACAATACAAGGAGCATATACAGGAAACTACAATGATATGATCGAACTGATTGATTTGGCTAAGCGTGGTATCATAAAACCTATTGTTTCAAAACATTATTCCATGGATGAAGCAAATACTGCCCTAGAAGATCTAAAAAATAGAAAAGTTATTGGTCGCAGTGTAATCAATCCTTGAATTGGGTTGTAAGTCCCAAGCGAAGGAATTGAACCTTCGACAACCCGGTTTCTGTATGCCTGATAGGCTGGAATTCAGTTTAGCCTAAAGCCAACTACTACAGCCGGAAGCTCTACCAGGCTGAGCTAGCTTGGGACAA
>JASMGS010000045.1 GCA_030751155.1 Candidatus Nitrosopelagicus sp. | reverse complement strand
TTGTGCTGATCCTCATCTAATGCAATCTCAATTGTTCCACCCTGGACCCATGGTATATCATTCTCATTGGCTAGTGCTTTCCACATTTTATGGGAAAGAAATGCAGCTTTGGAAAAGTTCTTCTTCCTTTTGGAATTCAGGTAAAATGGATAATGAACCACTCCGCTATTGCGAGTGCTTGAATGCTGCCCTACATCTTCTTCCTTTTCAATTACACATACATTTAGATCATGTAATGTGGAAATCCAGTATGAGATTGTAGTTCCTAATATTCCTCCGCCAATAATCGCAATGTCATATTTTTTCATATGGTCAATACCACTTTTTGTTATGTAAAGGCGCCGGGAGAGAGATTTGAACTCTCGATCCCTTGCGAGAACGCGCTTTATGGTAAATTATTTCCAGGCGCGCGCCCTACCAGGCTAGGCGACCCCGGCATTCTATTCGCCAATAAATTTCCGAATATCTTACTTTAGAACGTTTATCACGATGGATTTTTTCACTTTATTATTTTCAGGGTCAAAGCCTTCTGTTGTGATTTTATATCTGCCCTCTAGCGAATAGGATCCGTCTAATTTTTGCTGATCCCAGACAAATGTTATCTCATCTTTTGGTTCAAGTTCAGATATAACTTGTGCTGCCATTGGTGTGTAGTATAATACACCATCCAATCCTGTAATTCTTAATCCATATGATGTATCGTTAAATGTCAATGGAACAGTACCGGAATTGATAATTTTAATTACAATTTCCTCTTTTAATTCAAAATCAATTTTTTCTGTTACAATAGAAACCGATGGACCCTCAACAAAAACTAATTGTTGATTATCATCTTGTAGGAATAAGATTGCTCCAGCTATCGGTCCAGAAATTAAACCAAGCAAAACTGCTATGAGAAGACCCTTAGGAATCAATTTTATTCTTTCAAGTACTTTGAAGTTTTTCTTTGATGGTTGCTTGTGATTTCCAGCGTTTAGGATAAGTATTGGCTTCCATAATGATTCGTTTTGTTTCAAATGCATGACCCTTTGGAATTTTTTGTATGTCTTCACCAGACATTGTAGATTGTGCTAATGCTACAATCTCACCCTTTTGTGTATAAACTCCAACAAGTTCACTTTGTTGTAAATTCGCAGATATTTTTAGTATGCCAGGTATGGCAAGTTGTGCACCGTGACATAACGCATCAACAGCAGAATCACGTATAACAACCGACTTTAATTCACTCAAAATATATTCTATTGGATGAATTAATTGCAATAATAACGAATCATCTTTTTTCTCCTTCCAAGTTGCAAAAGCATCTGCAACCTCATGAAGAGTAACCAAAGGATAACTCTCATCGAATTGACCTACACGTGTACGTCTTAACTCGATCATGGTACCTCCATGTCCTAAGACTTCACCAAAATCATATAGTAATTTTCGAATATATGTTCCAGCTTCGCATAAAACACGAAGCAGAATCAGTCTTTCCTTTTGTTCCAATAATTCTAATTCAAAAATACGTCGAATACGAATTTGTCTGGAAACTGCTGAACGTTGTGGTGGTCTTTGGTAAATGTCTCCAGTAAATTGGTTCAAAATATTGTCAAGCTGTTCTTTTGATGGTAATGAATGCAATCTGCCTAATGCATGATACTCCTTTGGTCCAAAGAGTAAAACACCAAGAGCCTTGGTACCTTCTCCAAGTCCTAATGGAAGTACTCCAGATACTTGTGGATCCAAGGTTCCACTATGCCCAGCCTTGGGAATTTCCAGTATTCGCTTGGTCCATGCCACTACTTCATGACTAGTTGGGCCTGGCGGCTTGTCTAAAAGTATGAGGCCAAACTTCAGTAATTGTTCAACTGAACGCTTGTCAAAATAGGTACCATAATTTTCATCAGTAGTATCATCATCAATACTGATCATGTTCTCGAGCTGCTTTAGTTTCAAAAGAGATCCCTCACAGTAGATTTGGCAAGATCAATAACTTGAGATGCATCATAACTGTCAGTCTCAATTATTTTATCAAAAACGGAAAGGTCTTCTCCAAATTCAAATCCATATAATGCCTTGTAAATTTTTTTATTTTCCTGATAGCGTTTTTGTACTATATCTAATGCCTCGTTTTTTGTCAAATTGTCCCTTGCAGTCATTCTTTGTGCACTGTTTTCTTTGGTTCCTGCCAACCAAATCTTGATCCCACCTTCAACAAGCCATGGTAAAGTATAACTGGTGATGACAACATTTCCGTCGAGGAAATATTTTTTGAGTTTTTCATCTACCTTTTTATCAAATTTGGAATCTGCTTGGCGCTTATTCAAAAAATTCATTCCTTCTTCCGTATCCCACCAATCATCTCCTCCACTTTCAAATCCATCTTCTTGTGCAAGTTCCTTGAGAATGTCACCACCGCTCAAATGTGTAAGATTGAATTCTTCTGCAACGGCTTTAGCCACGGTTGTTTTTCCGATGGCTGGTGGTCCAGAGATAATTATGGATTTTATCAACTCTATTCATTCATGGAAGTCTTAGTAACCTTCATGATAATACCACTAAATGCAATAGCAGTAAGAAAATACCATGCCCACAAATAGATCTCATTTTCTGCATTGCAGTATGGTCCCATACCTGCAGCTGCGTCTTGAGCCATTTTTTCAACTGTACAAGTAAGTTGGAAGAAATCAACAGGTATTACGTTGAGAGGAATCGGGGAGAGTGCTACTGTATATGAAAATAAAGTAGGCATTAGAAAGTAGAAAATCAGTAATAGTGGAATTATGGTAATCATCATTGGACGCATATTCATCTGCATCATTTCCATCTGCATTTTATTCATATACTGAGACTTTTTGCTTAATTCAGCAATCTTTTTCTGGTCCTTTGATCTAAATGCAGCCATCCTTTCTTTTTGCCAACCCTTTGTTTCCTTCATTATTCGTTTTAGTTTGACAGAATCAACTAGTTTTTTTCTAATTCCAGCATTAAACAAATTCAAAAGAATAGATAAACCAATTACTGCGAATACAGAAAGCAGCATTCCTTTTATCAGTGGATCATCACTTCCAAGTGGACCTTCACGGAATCCAAAAATATCACCCTGTAAGTAGATGATATCCAACAAATTCAAAATGAAGTTAAATTCAATCATAGTCCTATAGCATTTATTACAGTATCAGCTGTTTTTTCAACCTTTCCCTCATCATTTAAAATCACTTTCATAGGTGAACCTGATAAAACTGAACAAGATGAAAGCATGGCATCTTGAACGTCTAATTCCTTCTTTATTGAACCAATAGATATGATATCTCTGTTACGAGTATCATCATTTGTTCTACGATCATAGATCTCTTGTGGTTTTGCTGATATGGCAATAAAGTGAGTTGGTTTTAAAATCTGGATTAGATAATTTGGTAATCCTGGATAAAATCCCTCTTTGGTTGAGATGAAGGCGTGAGTGTCAATAATTATAACATCCTCTTGGGAGTTAGCAATTGTTTCTGCTGCCTTTTTTTGAAGGTTTTTTTGTTGCTCCACATTCAGTTTTCGTAATTCATCTCTACTTTGAACACCAGATTTCTTGGCTTCTTCAAACATCACAGTTCCAAAACTATGCACACTAACACTTTTGTTTTGTTGATTTAATTTTTCAGCAATCTTATTCACTACAGTGGTTTTACCAACTCCTGGGATCCCAACTATTACAATTTTTTTATTATCTTCCAAGCCAAGCACCAAGTCGCGGCATAACCACTTCCACTTGCTCTCTTACAAGCTGGTTATAATAATTTATCAAAATATCTACCATCAACAAAATGCCAATTCCAGATCCAAAAACTCCTAGTACATCAGAAACTCCAGCTATCAGACCTAATATTACAGAACCAAGAATTGTTACAGATGGAATGTATCTATTCAATAAAGCTTCGACTGGTTTGTTTGATCTCCTAAATCCTGGAATCACCACATCTGCATCCAAAAGATTTTGTGCAGCCTTTTTTGATGAAAGTCCTCCCAATTCCACCCATAATTTTCCAAACACCATAACTATACCAATCATAAATAATACATACAAAACAGCACGCATAGGATCTAAAGCAACTAGATCCAATCCTCTTGGTGGAGTGATATAGTATATGATACCTCCAATAGGAGATGACGGGCTTGTAGGATCAAAGGTTCCAAGTATATTCAAAAATGGATTAGCGTTCTTAGGATTGAAATTAGCCCAAAACATCTGACCTATGAATACTGCATTTGCAGTTAGAGCTGATGCTAAAATTACAGGGATGTTTGAAACATACATTAATTTGATAGGATAGGTTGCTGCAAATCCTCTGTATTTTGTGGATACAATTGGGATTTCAACTTTCATACCTTGAGTGTAAACTAAAATCAGTAACATGGAAACTGTAAGACAAAGACCAAATATACTAGGCAGTTGGTTTGACCTAAAGACAGTATCAGCAAGTGTACCCATACCTGTTGTTGCATCATGTATAGCTGATTGAACAACATACGGCAGTACGCCAACAACTCCACCATCACCAGCAGGCATCGGACTAAATAGACTCCAAAGAATTTGTTGAGCAACACCAGCACAGATGAATAAACTAATTCCTGATCCTAAACCCCATCCCTTTTGAATTAGCTCATCCATAAACATGACAATAATTGATGCTCCAATCAATTGTGCTATCAAAACACCCATAACTGTAGGATCCGAAATGTTTCCGCCGTAAACTGCTATGCCATAGACACCTCCTTCGACAAGTATGACTATGTAAGTAAGAAGTTTAGTGGCAGTCTGGAATATACCACGCTCTTCTGGTTTTTTAAAGTCAAATTTTAGAATGTCTGAACCTCTCAATAATTGCATAAGTAAACCAGCAGTTACAATTGGTCCAATTCCAAGTTCAACCAGAGAGCCCTGTTGTGAGGCAAAAATAACACGTGCGAATGCAAGAAAATCAAATTCAGGAGTTGTAGCACCATAAAGAGGAGTTTGTCCCATTACCATATAGATAACAACACAAGCCCCACACCACAGTAATTTTGTTTGAAGAGGTATCTTTTTTTTCGGTTTTGGAACCTGAGGAATGTAAGGTTCCGCCTTTGCAACAATACGTCGAATATAATTAGTTAGAGTTCCTTCAGCCATCGTTATTTGTAGAATCTATTTTTTCTTCTGGGGTTTCTTTTGGTGCTTCTTTTGTTTTTTGTATAATTCCAATTATTTCACCATTAGACTGTTTTACTTTTTCAATAGCAGATTTAGTTGTCTGTTTAATAGTAATCGTATACGCATTCTTTACTTGCCCACCTCCTAGAAGTTTATCAAAACCTAATAATGTCAAGTTTAAGGTTTTTTTACCATTTTCTTCTTTTCCATACTGTAAATACAAATCATCAAGATCCCTGACACTTGCCCATTTTTTTGTGATATTTGGATGTGGTGTATGAGATGATTTGTGACCAAAATGATCTTGATCTTCTTTGATAACTGTACTCCACAGATGTTTCATGTGACCAGATCTTCCAAGACCGCCTTTATGTCCACTTGCACGATGCTGCGCAACTTGACCCCATCCCATGTGCCTTCCTCCTCTAAGTTTTCTAGTTTTTCGTAATCTTGTTGCCAATTTACATCATTCTCCTAATCAAAGTGGTCAGTTCCTTATTATGTCCAAGAACACCCTTCTGACCATACAAGCGTTTTGTACTTCGTTTAAACCCTTGTCTAGGTGGAGACAAGGCAAACCATGGTTTTATTGGTTTTATTTTAGCCATACTAATTTTCCCTTCTGACAAAGATGTTGCTAATTCATCAATTGTCTTAAAACCTGCCTTTGAGACATCCTCATCAGTAATTTTTTTGTAGCCTGACTTTCGGCCTTTTTTATCCAATAATTCTTTGGTTGTTTCAATATCAATTTCTTGCCAAGTAAGATAATGTTGTACTTTTCTCAACATTCCTACAGTATTTTCTTTGACAGGTATTATAACAGCACGATATTTCTTTTCCAAGTTTAATAGATTTAATGTAGTGTTAGCCCAGTGTGGAACATCGGCTTGTCCTTTTATTCTAACAACCAAAAATGCTTTTGCCATATAATCAACCCTGACTAAATGTTTGCCTCAAACAGTTTAAGAGTGCTTTTGATGTAGAATTCATTGTAGCAGTTGAACCTTTTGCAGTAGTCCATGCATCTTTCAAGCCAGCGAGTTGAAGTAAATCTCTAATCTTTCCACCTGCAACTAACCCAAGTCCACGCGGACCTGGAAGAATTTCAATTGTTACACTTCCACCCTTTCCTTTTACTTTGAATGGTACTGAATGTTTTTGATCACATCTACATTCCCAACTACCACATCCTAATTTTATAGGACTAACGTTAATGTACGCAGCATTATTTGCTTTTTCAATAGCAACTCTCATTTGTTTTGATTTTCCCATACCAATACCTAACCATCCATTTTTATTTCCTGCAGCAACTAATGCTTTAAAACTAGTAGATTGTCCATTGGGTGTCATTTTTTGAATTATACCAACATCAAATACTTTTGTTTCTAAATCAGGAACTAATTTTTTTATTATTCCAGCTTCTTGAATTCTTAACCCTTGAGATAAAATTTCTTCCATAGAACTGATTTCACCAGACGCAACTTTTTTTCCTAAAATAGTTTTTGGTATCCATTCTGGTTCTACAATTGGCTTTCTTTCACGACGTGGGCGTCCTTGACCTGGGCGTCCTCCTGGGCGTCCTTGACCTGGGCGTCCTTGACCTGGGCGTCCTTGACCTGGGCGTCCTTGACCTGGGCGTCCTTGACCTGGGCGTCCTTGACCTGGTGGTTTAGAAGTTTGTGCTTGTGAAGTTTGACTCATTTATGTTCTACCTCATTATCTATCAAAGATTTCAGATTTTTAATATCATTTTTTACTTTAAGATGCTCACCGTTTATTCTAGATTCTATAGGAAATGATTCTTCATCTGCTGGTACTTGAAGTCCTGCATCTATAACACCCTTTAGTGCCGCGGCCATACGCTGAGTATATTTTCTTGTACCACTATACATAATAGCTGAACTTGTTCCTTTCCCTAATGCCTTTTTACCAGCATAATAACCAGTTAAGTAAGCAGCTGGTATATTTTTACGAGATCCTTTCCAACCTCTTTGAGTTAACAATCTGGAATGTGCAGATGAAATTACCAAATCACCAGTAATTTTAGGTTGATGAATTTGAACTTGTATATTTTCATTTGAAATTTGTACAGAAATAAAATCACTATGACCCATTAGCATCCGCTTCCTTTTATTATAATTCGTTTTTTCATTTCTTATTCTACGTAATATTTTTGAATATGCCATATCTATACGAAAAAATTTGAATCTGCTTTTATAAACGTTAGACGCTGAGCAATGATGCAAGCAAAGCCTTTTGTGAGTGTAGTCTATTTTCTGCTTGATCCCAGATAACTGATTGTGTGCTATCCATAACCGAATTAGTTACCTCATGACCGCGTTTTGCTGGAAGACAATGCATAAAAATTGCATCATTTTTGGCTTTATCCATCAATGATTTGTTCACTTGGTAAGTTGGCAAGAATTTCTTGCTTTTTGCATCAGAATCGTGTATGGATACGAATGAATCGGTCATTACCACATCTGCATCTTTGACAGCAAGTTTTGGATCAGTTGTTAGGTCAATAGTAGTATGTTTGGAAGACTTCTTCACAACAGCTGGGTTTGGTTCAAAACCCTTTGGGGTTGCTATGGATAGATGAGTTTGTGTTTTACTGCAACCAAAAATTAATGAATTACACACATTATTTCCATCACCAACCCAAGCTATCTTGATACCCTTGAATTTTTTCTTATATTCTTTTACAGTCATCAGATCTGCTAAAGTCTGACATGGATGATATGAGTTGGATAATCCGTTAATGACTGGAATTGTAGCATGTTTTGCAAGATCCTCGAGAAAACTATGTTCATACACCCGTGCTACAATTGCATCAACATAACGAGACAGAGCCTTTGCTGTATCTTTAATTGATTCCCCACGTGAATGTTGCATGTCAGTTAATGACAAGCTTATAGCATGTCCTCCTAACTGTAACATTCCAGTTTCAAAACTTACCCTAGTTCGTGTTGATGGTTTTTCAAATATCATGGCTAAGGTTTTATTTTCTAGCAATGGTTTTCCGTTTGTTTTTTTCTTTTTACTCTTTAGTTTTATGGAAAAATCGATCAGTCCCAAAAATTCTTTGCTAGAAAGCTCATCAATTGTTAAGAGGTTCTTTGTTTTAATTTTCATTTTCTAAATTTCCGTATAATTCTATTACTTTTTAGGTTTTGTAATTTTATTTTGGTCGTCCATCAGCAATCCACTTACGTATTTTTTTTGCCAATTCATATGCCTCCTTATCATTCTCAGGAGGTGCAATATTATATAGATCTGCAAAATTGTTTATGTCATCAGTTTTAATTCCTTCAAAAGGATCATTAGATGACTCTATAATTTCTGGTTCAGCTACTGGTTCTGGTTCAGCTACTGGTTCTGGTTCAGCTACTGGTTCTGGTTCAGCTACTGGTTCTGGTTCAGCTACTGGTTCTGGTTCAGCTACTGGTTCTGGTTCAGCTACTGGTTCT
>JASMGS010000044.1 GCA_030751155.1 Candidatus Nitrosopelagicus sp. | reverse complement strand
ATTATATGCATTGAAATCTTTTAAAAATTCTGATTTTTCTTCACGTAATTTGGTAATTTCATTTTTTAGTATAGATCGCTCTTCTCCTAATTTTTTCAGTTCAGATGTATTGCTGTTGAAAATTTCCTCCTTTGAAGATTTATCATCTTTTATTATTTTGAGTTTTGATGCAGCGTCTAGTGCTCTATATCGATCTAATTCCCTACCAAGCAAATCATATCGTAGTTTTAGATTCCTCTCAATTTCTAATTCATCTATCTGTTTTTTGACCTCGCCCATCTTTGCCATTGCTACTTCTAATTTCTGATCTGCATCAGTGAGTTGTTTTAATGACTGGTTCTTTTTCTCATCAAAATATGAAAGTCCGATTAAATCTTCAATTGTCTTTCTTTTTTCCTCATTTGAGAATTCAGATATACGCGTAACAGTTCCCTGCTGAACGGCGTTTAACTGATTCAGTCCAGCATCAGCCATGTCTAGTAAATCGAGTATTTGGGTCCGATTCATCTTTTTGTTATCAAGATGATAGACACTTTCTCCATGTTCGCTCATTTCACGGCTTATACTCACCGTATCAGAAGGAACAGGAATTTTCCTATCTGAATTATCAAATTGAACTTTTACACGAGTGAGTTTTGGTCCACGCCTATTTCCCTCTATATCATGTATCAAAGCCCTAAGCTTTGGTGCACGCATTATGCTAGGCTTGTTTTCACCCATTGCAAAAATTATGGCGTCCAAAATGTTACTTTTACCAGATCCATTTGGCCCAGAGATTGAAACCAATCCTGGTTCAAAGTTTACTGTGGTATTTTTAAACCCAAATGATTTGAACCCAAAGATATCTACTTTTGTAATGTGAACCAATATCTATATGATCGCTGGCCCTGAATTATTAAACACTAACAAGTTTAGTTGACTATACTAACAACAAATATGAATTTTTTATTAATGACTTTTAATCGTCGCCAGCTACAAAGCGTTCACATGCAGTTTTAGCATCTGGGTCACTCATTTGTTCTATAGGATGTTTCATTAGATATGCACTTGCTGGTATTATTGGTCCACCCAATCCCCTATCTAGAGCAATTTTTGCTAACCTAACCGCATCTATTACTATTCCTGCAGAGTTTGCCTTATCATCAACCTCTAGTCTTACTTCCATATTGTATGGAATATTTGCCCATTGCCTACCTTCTATTCTCATGAACATGAGTTTGGTGTTAGCTAAAAATGGAATAAAGTCTGAAGGACCTACATAAATTTTATCATCGTCTAAAGGTACATCTAACTGACTTTGTACACTTTCAGTTTTTGATATTCTCTTGCTTACTAATCTCTCTTGTTCTTTCATGTTGAGAAAATCAGTATTACCTCCAACGTTAATTTGATATGTTTTTTCTATTTTCGTACCACGATCATTACATAATCTAGCAAGTGTTCTATGAACAATGGTAGCACCAACTTGACCCTTTATATCATCTCCAACTACAGGTACATTTTTCTCGGTGAATTTCTGTGCCCATTCTTTGTTGGAAGCGATGAATGCAGGCATACAGTTTACAAAAGCAGTATTTGTGTCAAGACATACCTGTGCCCAAAATTTTGTGGCTTGCTCCGAACCTACAGGTAAATATGATACAATGATTTCAGTTCCTGTTTGTTTTAAAACATCTTTAATTTCTTTTTCTAACTCTTCTATCTTTTTCCCACTTTGAATTGGTTTAACCCTGTTTTCTACCCATATTCCTACTCCATCTAAAGCTGGACTTTCATAGATTTTGGCATCCGTTTTTGGCATAGTGTCCTTTGGAATCCAATCTACCATGTTTGGATATTCGTAAATAGCCTCATTCAGTGATTTACCTATTTTGTTCTCGCCTACATCAAAGCCTGCAACAAAATCAATGTCGTGTATCGTATAGTCACGTAATTTCTCATGAATTATTCCTATAACCTCCTGAGAAGGATTTTGCTTATAATACTCGATTCCTTGAATCAGACCAGAAAAGCAGTTACCTATACCAACTAATGCAACTTTTATTTTTTCAACCATTCGATCATCTGTGTGATTAGAGCGTTTTAAGGTTTTACGCAACAAGCGACCAGGCCATAATCATTAGTAAAAAGATAACTATGATTATAGCTGATAAACAGTTATGGTTTCAGATTTTAAAATAAAAGAAACTGCAGATGTCAATATTGAAGGTGGATTTATAATCAATGGATTTCCTTCTACAGGATTAACAAGTGCTATAGCAACTGAATTAATGATAAATACATCAAGATTTGAATTTGCTGCAACTATAGATTCAGATAGCTTTCCACCAATATCTATAATTAAAAATGGTGCACCAAATTATCCAACAAGAATTTTTGTCAATAATGATCTAAAAACAGCAATCTTTTCATCATACGTTACACTTGATGTTTCTTTGCACAAAGACGCTGCAAAAATGATATTGAAATGGGCTACAGAAAAGAAATGCTCAACAATTATCAGCTGCGTTACAGTAAAAACCAAAACAGACAGCATAATGGGAGTTGCCTCAACTGGAACTGCAAGAGGAAAACTTGTATCGGCAGGAATTAAAACAGTGGATAATGGAGCAGTGCCAGGAATACCTGGTGTTTTATTAAATGAAGGGGTAACAAATGGTCAAGATGTGATTGTTTTGCTTGTTGGTTCAGAATCTAACGCTCCTGATTTGAGAGCAACCTATAATCTATGTGATGGTATATCAAAATTAATACCTGGAATTTCATGTAATCTTTCTTTATTAGAAAAACAGGCAAAACAGATAGAGAGTGAAATGAAACAGGTAGAAACTGAACGTAAAGATCTTAGTACATCTATGTACGGTTAAACAAATTTACTTTAAAAATTTATAATATATGAATAATTATTTGTCCAACATATTTTGTATATCAATTTGAATGACAGACACACTACGCGTTTGACCATCCTTTGATTTTAACGAGTCTGATAATACACGAACATCAGTAATTTTAAAACCAACTTCATTCATTCGTTTTACAATCATTTGAGAAACATCAATTGCTTGTGTAATACGTTTTCCACGCGCTATGATTGTGACAACAGGTACTGATGCAAGTTGAGTCAAAGTAGCTGTGACATAATTCATGATTGTTTTTGTGCCTATGAAAATTACGTTACGTGTACCATTTGTTGACTGTTCCACTTTTGGTTCTGAGGGTGCTTCTGGTTCTGAGGGTGCTTCTGGTTCTGAGGGTGCTTCTGGTTCTGAGGGTGCTTCTGGTTCTGAGGGTGCTTCTGGTTCTGAGGGTGCTTCTGGTTCTGAGGGTGCTTCTGGTTCTGAG
>JASMGS010000043.1 GCA_030751155.1 Candidatus Nitrosopelagicus sp. | reverse complement strand
TCATGCCTTCCTTTAACTTGGTTTCATCAATAGCGGTAATTCTAAAAAATTCCTTATAGTCACCAAATCCCTCACCTGGGGCTATGGCAACACCATGTTCTAACAGTTTTTCTGAGAATTTTGTTGCATCAAAATTCTTGTGTTTTGTCCTAGCGAATAGGTACATGGCTCCATCAGGTTCGATGAATTCCAGACCTATATCCTTCGCAATTTTAACTAGAGATTCTAATCTTGATTTTATAATTTTTGTATTCTCAGATACGTCTACCTCCAGAGCTTGTAATGCAGTATATTGAATTGGCTCTGAAACATTTGTGAGACTAAGTGCTTGTAACTTTGACATTTTGTCTATAACAGATTCTTCTGCAATTGCATAGCCAATCCTAAAGCCAGTCATAGCAAAAGACTTGGAAAATGATTTTGTGATTATTTCCTTACCAACATGCGTCTCATAGTCAAAAAATCCCTTTGGCTTTTCCCCCATGTAATAATTTTCATATATATCATCGCTTAGCACATAGAGATTATGTTCCTTTGCTGTTTGTATAATATTATCTAGAAGTTTCTCTGGTAGAATCTTTCCCGTTGGATTATTTGGATAATTTATGATAATCATTTTTGTGTTTTCATTTATTGCATTGTTGATTTGGTCAATAGATGGTTCCCATTTTGTTTCCAATGTTGTCTTGATTGTTCTAACTTTGATGCCGGCATTTAATGCACAATCTTTGTATGCTGGCCATGCTGGTTCTATCACAATTATTTCATCACCAGGGTTTAGCAGAGTGGTTATTGCTAAGTAAACTGCGAATCTTGCACCCGGACAAATCATTATGTTGTGAATATCAACATCCTCTTGCATGCTTAAAGCCCTCCGCAATTCTGTAATTCCCTTTGCAGGACCATATTTTCCATATCCTTTGTCGTATACTTCTGCAAGCGCAGTTTTCACTTCTTTTGGTGGCTTGAAATCTGGTTCACCAACTTCAAGATGGATTATTTTTTTACCCTCTTCCTCAAGCGCTTTTGCTTTCAAAAATACTGAAAGATGTGTTTGTTTGTTGTCAGACTGTACCTTTACAGATTCGTTAAGCAGCAAATTAAGAAATTTTAATGCTGTAGATTGGTCCAAGTCAATTTCCTTGCATAACTTGGTAACTTGTGTTCGTAACTCATCTTCTCTTTCCTCGTCAGTTACAGTCATGCCAAGACTTGCTTTGGCATCGCCTATCTGTTTGGCAATGTCTGTTCTTGCCTTTAACAACTTGATCATCTCAAGCGTTATCTCCTCAATCTTCTTTCGATGCTCTTCTATATCTGACATTTTCTAGATAACTGGTTTTATGAATCCGCCTTGTAATGCTTGATCCGCAATTACTAACGATACTATAGAATCAACAACAGGAGGTGCTCGTGGCACTACACATGGGTCATGTCTACCTTCTACTCTTAATTTTGTATTTTTCTTAGTTTTGACATCAACCGTTTCCTGAATCTTGCCAATTGACGAAGCTGGCTTGAAGGCAACTCGCATCACTATTGGCATTCCATTTGATATTCCTCCTAAAATCCCACCAGCATTGTTTGTCTTAGTAATCACCTTGCCATTACGAAACGTGTATGAATCATTATTCTGTGAGCCATGTTTCTCAGATCCTGAAAATCCAGAACCAAATTCAACACCTTTCACAGCTGGTATTGCATAAATGGCTTTACTGAGTTCTGATTCAAGTGAGTTAAAAATTGGTTCACCTAAACCAATAGGAATATTATTTGTTACAGATTCAACAATACCTCCTAATGAATCACCCTTTTTCCTGGCATCGAGTATTGATTTTTTCATTTTTCCTGCGATAGTTTTTTCAGGACATCTAACATCGTTGGTGTATATTGATTTGAGTGATTGTTTAGTAGCTTGATTTTTCATTCCTATCTTTCCAATTTTGCATGTGTACGCATTTGTTTCAATACCAAGAGTAACTTTGAGTAATTTCCTCGCAATTGCTCCACCCATTACGTGTGTAGCTGTCAATCTACCAGAAAATCTTCCACCGCCACGATGATCATTGAATTTTTTATATTTTACAAAAGCAGGGTAATCAGAGTGACCAGGTCGCATTGCAGTTCGTAATTTATCATAACTTTTTGAATCATGATCCTTATTCCAGATGATTGTTGTGATAGGTGCACCAGTTGTGTATCCCCTAAATACACCTGAAAGAATCTCTACAACGTCACCTTCTTTTCTCTGTGTTGAAACTAATGATTGACCAGGTCTTCTTAGATCAAGCATTTTTTGTATATCTTTTTCTTGTAATTCTAGACCTGCTGGACAGCCATCAAGTACTGCTCCCACACATTTACCATGGCTTTCGCCAAAACTTGTTAAGACTAAATTATGTCCGATTGAACTTCCTACCACAATATAATATTATTTAAGACAAATATAACTTTACAATCTATAATTATTCAACATTCATTCATCTGGAAAAATTTTACCGCCAATTTTTTTCATTTCAGATACAAAATTAGGATATGAAACCTCCACTGATTCTGGATCAGTAATAGTACAATCACCAATATACATACCAGCGATACAAAAAGCCATGAACAATCTATGATCATTTTCGGAGCAAAGTGCTGCACTTACTAATTTTTTCGCTGGTTTTAAGATTAAACCATCGTCATTTTCAATAACATTGATTCCTAATTTGGCTAGTTCTCTAGCAAGTATTGCAATCCTATCAGTCTCTTTATACCTAGCATGTTTAACATTAAAAATTTCAATTGGTTTTGCTGATTTTAATGAAAGTATGGCAATCGCAGGAAGAAGATCTGGTGAATCACTTAGATCGAATTTTCCACCTGCTAATTTTTCAGGCGAGTTGATTTTTATTGTATTTTTTTCTAATGTAACAATAACACCTAAAATTTCTAATATGTCAATTATTGCTTCATCCGCCTGAGGCATATCACCCATACTAATTTCAATCTCAAGTTCATTTCCCAGTAATACTGCAGCTGAAAGTAATAATGCTAAACTAGAAAAATCAGATGGAATTGTGAAATTTGTAGCCTTGTAGTTTTGATGTTTTATGATGTATTTTTGATAAGGAATTTCAGTTTTTACACTGGCACCGAATTTATCCATTGTTGCAATTGTAAGATCAAGATAAGGTTTTGACACCAATTCATTTTGAATGTTTAAAATAAGTCCATTATCCAATCTTGGTGCAACAATCATCAATGCTGAAATAAATTGGCTTGAGATGGAACCAGATATTTGTACTTCACCACCTTTTACTTCTCCCTCAACTGAAATAGGGGGTTTTCCCTCGTTTGAACTACATTTAGCACCAATTGATTCCAGTGCATCAAGTATTGGTTTCATTGGTCTCTTTTTCAGACTATCATCACCTGATAATACAGTTTTACCATGAGATAGAACTGCAATTGCCGCTGCAATTCTAATTGTTGTACCGGAATTACATGCATCAATTATACATCCTTCGACCTTCGAATCAATTGAATTTTTTATAATTATTTTATTCTCTGATTCAGTAAGTTTTACACCAAAGTTTTTACATGCATTTATCGTTGCAATGGTATCACTTGATTTTAAAATATTTTTGATAATACTTTTACCATCTGATAGTGATGCTATGAATACAGCTCTATGTGTGTAACTTTTGTTTGATGGACATATGATATGCCCAGAAATTTTTGATTTTTCTACTTTACACTTCATACACTTCAGCCTTTTTGTTATTTATTTTAGTAATAGTCACATTACCATCAAGTGGAGCAAAAACTTTTTTCACATCTGACAAAACATCATTTTTAGCAATTGCAGCAATTGATGGACCATTACCAGAGATTGATGCACCTAATGCACCATTTTCAATCAATTTGGAGATAATTTTAGGATCCGAATCTAGGATTGCAGACGTGGCAAGTCCATTAATGATCATTGCATTCCAGTAATCAGAATTTTTCGCAAAATTCCAGGCACGCTCGAAAACACTACTTAGTGTAACCAGTTTTTTGATTTTTCCTCTTTTTCTTGATTTTGGCAAGAAAATTATAGCAGAAATATCATCTAAGCATTTTTCAGAGTGTATGATTTTCTTCTTATAATTATCAGTAACGTTAAATCCACCGTAATAACATGCGCATGCATCATCATAGGCTCCCGTTAAACTAACTTTAGTTTTAATTGATGCATCCACACCAATCCGTAATATCTCAGTCTCATTCATATCAGGTCTAAATAATTTTGCACATCCAAGAGATACCGCAGAAGAAATTGCGCTGGAACTTTTTAATCCATAACCAGTTGGTATTTCTGAATTTAATGAAACTTTTAGTTTTGTTTTAGCAAGTTCATTAACGGGGACTATTTGCTTTATTACTTCATTGATCAAACGTGAGCTAATAGTCTCACCATCAGACTCAATTACTATTCCTTTTCCAGGCATTTCTTTTATGATAATATCTATTTTTTTTGAAATACCAAGCGTGGCACCCTTACCTGTAGCGATAGCGTTTACAATAGAGATCGCACTATGGATAGATGATTGTACAGATACCATTACATTCCTCCAAATATCGCCTTTTTCATATCTTCATAAGGAGCTTTTACATCATGCCAAATCTCAAATGCATGAGACGCCTGTGATAAAAGCATCTCATAACCATAAATTATAGTAGCACCATTCTTTTTTGCATTAACAATAAGATTTGTGTTCATTGGAGTATAAACTATGTCGTATACAATCGAGTTTTTATCAATTTGATCAGTAGGAATTAAGCTTGATTCATTTCTTAATCCTACAGATGTTGAATTTATAATGAATTTATGTTCAGAAATAAATTGATCAATTTCTTCTAATGGAATCGCAGTTGCATTACCACCAAGGTTTTTTGTGAATTGTACTAATTCAGTTGCATTTTTTAAGGTTCTATTTGAGATTGTTATTTTATCCGCTTTTTCTTTTACCATTCCAGCTATAATTGCTCTTGCAGCACCACCTGCACCTAAAATTAACACTTTGGAATCCTTAATCGTGATTTTTCTTTTTTTTATAGGATCTAAGAAACCATCCACATCAGTATTGTATCCTTTGAGCACTCCATCATTATTTACTACTGTATTTACTGCTCCGCACATATTGCATATGTCATCAGTTTCATCTAAGAATTTCATCATTTCAGTTTTATGAGGAATTGTTACATTAAATCCAGCGATTTTAATTTTTTTTAGAGCATTGATTCCTACTTCTAATTCATTTTTTTGTATTCTATATGCAATATAGGTAGAGTCTAAGTTCAAAGAACGAAATGCGGCATTATGTATAAGCGGTGACAAGGAATGATCAATAGGATCACCTATGATTGCATATGTTTTAGTCATTTATCCACTTCTCATCAACATTGATTTCAGTTCATCCAGTTTAAGCTGTCCTGCTGCAATTGGTTTTCCTAATGATACATATGTGAATGGACTACCAAAAAATAAACTGAGAAGACGTGATACTTTTCCAATATCACCCATGCAAAATGCAATCAGTCTTGTATTTTTGTTATCATATAACGATAGTATTTTTGGTATGTCATTAACTGTTTTTGCTGTCGTAACAATTTTAATATTGTTTGAAAATTTTTTCATTTTAAAATATTGTTTTTTCAGCATGGATGCATTTGGAGTTTGTTTAAAATTATGCCATGATACAAGTAAATCCGTATTTGTACTTTTGAGATAACGTAATAGATTTTTATTTTTTTTAATTGTATTAAATTCTATATCCAACAAAAATGGATTATATTCTGCAATTAATTTTATAATTGATATTCTATTTTTTTCAGTGCCTGAAAACCTTCCTCCTTCTGAACTTGGTCTTAATGTACAGACACATTTTTTCAAATCTTTTTTGATCATATCTAATGTTTCAGGCACTAATTCAGGATTAAGAAAATCAAATCTAATCTCAGCATGATCAGATTTTTTTAGTGATTTGGAAAGACTCTTACTAATTTTTTTTGGTGTTTTTTCACCAATACTAACACATGTTTTGTATATCATATCACTTCTCTAATATGTACTCGTCAGATACCTCCATTCCAAAATGTCTACCAGTAGCAGTTTTTGAGTGAACTAGCACTGAATCCCCTTTTTTTAGATGTGTTACAGATATCAAATGACCATTAGATTTTACTAAACGAATTGTTTCTGCGTCTTGCGCTATAATACCACCAATTTCTTCACCAACTTTTGCCTTAATCATAAGCATTGGTCTTTTTTCTATTTTACATCTGCCTATTGTAGCACGTCTTGCTTTCCCTTTCGTATTAAGTACAAGTACTTCTACACCAGTTTCTAATTCAGATAGGTACTTGGTCGTCCCATCAGGTGATAATGTATAGCAGTGAACTGCACCTGCGTTAACCCTAAATGGTCTAGGCGAAGTAAATGATGAACCAACTGATTCATTATGAATTAGAAACAAAAAATTTGCTCTGTTACCAATTAGCATTCCTTCACCTTTATTGAGCATAGATGCAGTATCAATACATACCCTCTCACCATCTCCAACTTCTTGAATATCTATGATTTTTGCAACACTAAGTTCAAAACTTTTTGAACCTAAATACACCAATGCCTCTCTAATCTCATTCATTGAACCTGTATTGAAAATCACAGCATCAACTCCAACATCCAAAATAGAAAACATTTTTCTTGCCTCTTTTGGATTATTCGCAATAGCAAAAATCTGTGTGTGAAGTTTGTGTAATTTTGCAATAATATTTTCCAATGGAATTATTTTCCAATCCTTTACTTCAATTATCACAAAATCCAATCCTTTTTTTGCCGAGTCAAGAATTTTTTCTATATCCTTGTTTGAAGATACTTTGAACCGTCTCCCAACTTTTTTTCCCTTTGATTTTTTGATTACATCTTTATCTAAAATAACATAATTAGCATCTTGGGAAGGAAAAATCGTTTGAATTTTTGTTTTTTTCAGGATTTTAGGATCAGCAAATATAGTTTTAATTCCCTCGGCTTCTAGATTGTTCACAAACTTGACTAGTTGGTTTTTACCAACTTTGGGCTGTATGATTAATTGTTTATTGTTTATCAATTGTGTCGATCACTTCTTTTGCTGTTTGATTTTTGAATATTATTCCTGAAAGAGCTTCAACAATCTTTTCTGGAGATCTATGTGCAAATATATTTCTACCATATGTCACACCCTTAGCTCCTGCTTTCATGGCATCTTCTGTCATTTGTAAAACATCCATATCAGTTTCCATTTTTGCACCACCAGCAATTACTACCGGCACAGGTATGCTTTCCACAACTTTTGAAAAAGAATCTATATCACCAGTATACAATGTTTTAACAATATCAGCACCGCATTCAGCACCAATTCTAGCTGCATGAGCAATTATTTCAGGATCATGTGGATTTTTTATATTTTCACCCCTAGGATACATCATTGCCAATAAAGGAACATTCCATTTGTGACATTGCTCTGAAATATTTCCCAAGTCAGCAAGCATCTCAGGTTCTTCTTTTCCACCAATATTGATATGTAATGAAACACCGTCTGCACCTAATCTTAATGCTTCATTAACAGAACCAGTAAGCATCTTTCTGTTTGGTGCAGTTGAAAGTGATGTACTTGCAGAAAAATGCACTAATATTCCAACTTTAGGTGGTCTTGGTAGAGTTTTGATAATACCTTTGTTAATTATAACACATGAGATTCCATGACTTTCACATTTATAGATCATAGAGTGTGGTTTTTCTAAACCAATAATAGGACCATTTGAGATTCCATGGTCCATAGGTATACAAAGCATTCTACCTTTTCTTAGAATTCTGTTTAGTCTAATCTCAGTTCCGGTTGTCATAGATGGTATAATTTTTGCATCTTACTTAAAAATTATAGCGAATTGATTTCTTCGCTTTCTAACGATTAAATAGTCATAATCATTATCAAAATTGGGGTTAATTGAGCCAAATTCTGAACCAAATCCATAGTTCTGATATCAAAGATATACTTGAAAATTCTCTAAATGGAATTAGGCCTGGACCTGATGATTGTATTAGACTACTTGAGTCAGATGATGTGCATTTAATGGGGCTAACAGCTGGAACTTTGACACGTAAGAAATTCGGTCAAAAGGCATCATTTGTGAATAATATAATTCTAAATTACACAAATGTGTGTATTACTGATTGTAAGTTTTGTGCATTTTATAGACCACCTAACCATGAAGAATCTTACACATTGGGTTTGGATGAAATTGAATTACGGATTAAAACCGCATGGGATTTATTTAAAATTAGACAAGTCCTAATCCAAGGAGGACATAATCCAGATCTCGGAATAGAATATTATGAAAATTCATTCAAAATGATTAGGAAGAAATTTCCACAAGTCGGTGTTCATGGTTTATCTGTATCAGAAATTGATACAATTGCTAAAGTTGAAAAATCATCAACCAAAGAAGTATTATCAAGATTAAAGGATGCGGGTTTACAGTCATTACCTGGTGCTGGCGCTGAAATTCTAAATGATCAAGTAAAAGAAATCATTAGTCCTAAAAAAATTATGAGTAAAGAATGGTTAGATATTATGGAAGAGGCACACACTCTTCAAATTCCATCATCTGCTACAATGATGTATGGTCATGTAGAATCAAATAAACAGATTGCTGAACATTTTGAAAAAATTGTTCATCTTCAGGAAAAAACTAATGGGTTTATGGCGTTTATTCCTTGGAGTTTTGAACCTAATAATACAGTAATGCAAAAGGATGGCACAATCACGTCTGGCGCTGGAGGATATCAACTCCTAAAAATGATTGCAATATCTAGACTTGTATTTGATGGACTTATTTCACATATTCAGTCATCATGGTTAACAAATGGAGTTGGAATGGCACAATTAGCATTACAATATGGTGCTGATGATTTTGGTGGGACATTAATTGGAGAAGAAGTTGTATCATGTACTGGTTCTCGTTCTACAGAACTTACAAGCAGGCAGATTATTGATTC
Source organism: Candidatus Nitrosopelagicus sp. (assembly GCA_030751155.1). GTDB lineage: Archaea > Thermoproteota > Nitrososphaeria > Nitrososphaerales > Nitrosopumilaceae > Nitrosopelagicus. Next base: position 14,274 of record JASMGS010000043.1, on the reverse strand, counting down.
CATTCATCAAATTGGGTTTGAAGTAGAAGAAAGAGATAATTTCTATCAAACTGTTTGTAATTATCAAATACCGTAATTTGACCACTTTGAATCAACCATTTCTTTTGTTGATTCATCCACTTTGACTTCTTCTTGGATTTCTCGCTCAAACCCTTCTTCCAAAGTTTTTTGCGTCGCATCAATTCCTAATTTTGAGCCCAAATTAACTTTCGGTGAAGCAGGATCTAAGGTGTCAGTAGGTGTATTATTTATGATGGTAGTGTCTCGTGCAGCATCAGATCTTGTAGTAATTGCCCAAATCACTTCATTGACATTATGTACATTTACATCACTATCAACTACTACAATCATCTTAGTCAGTGCTAATTGTCCCATACCCCATAACCCCATCATGACTTTTTTTGCTTGACCAGGATATCGTTTTTTGATTGACACAATAGCTAATCCTTGAAACCATCCTGCAGGAGGCATACTGAAATCTACAACCTCCGGATGGAGCATTTTAATTAATGGTAAGAAAGAGCGTTCTATTACTTTTCCAATATATGCATCTTCCAAGATTGGTTTACCAACAACAGTTGTTAGATAAACTGGATTCTTTCGCTGCATAATTCCTGTGAGTGTAAATGTTGGAAATGGTTCTTTTGGTGTATAGTAACCAGTATGATCTCCAAATGGTCCTTCACCTCTCACATCCATTGCATCAACATATCCTTCAAACACAATTTCAGCGTTAGCGGGTACTTCAAGATCTATAGTTTTGCATTTGACAGTTTTGATTCCTTTTTTTCTAGTAATGCCAGCAAAAAGATACTTATCAAGACCTTCTGGTACAGGTGCTACAGCAGAAAATACTGTTGCAGGTTCTCCACCAATTATTATAGCAGCTTCGATTTTGTTATTTTTTTCTTTTAGTAAATCATGATGTGCAGCACCTCTCTTGTGTTTTTGCCAATGCATTAATGCATGTGTATCATCAATAATTTGTATTCTATATACACCCAAATTTCGTACACCGGTTTCTGGATGTTTTGTTGCAACTAGACCAAACGTAATGAATTTTCCTGCATCTTTTGGCCATGATTTTAAAATTGGGATTTTATCAAAAGTCGGTGAATTATTTATGATGTCAGTAACCGGACCACTTTTTTCCAATTTTGGAAATGATTCACTCATTTTTGACAGTTCAGGTAATTTTCTAATTTTATTAAAAACACCAGATGGAATTTCCATCTTTGTCATATCTACAATTCTTTGACCAATCTCAGAAAAATCTTTAGTTTCTAATCCAATTTCAAGCCGTTTAATTGAACCAAATGCGTTGCCTAACACTGGAATTTCATAGTTACGTACATTTTCAAAAAGAACAGCTGGACCATCAGTGTAAGATACCCTTCTTAAAATTTCAGCAATTTCTAAATTAGTATCAACTTCAGTTTTTACCCTTTTTAATTCACCAGCTTTTTCTAATTCATCTATGAAATGCTGAATACTTTCGATAGTCACATTACTCATTTATGGTATGATAGTATAAGCTTAACTCGATTTACATACCTCATTTCCTAAATTTTTTTTACATAAATATTTTAATTCAATAAAACTTGAATTCTAATTAATGGCAGAAAAACAAAAATGTGTTGTATGTAGCGGTAAGGGTAAAATTGAGTTGTTAGATACACAATGTCCTTTTTGTAATGGCACTGGTGAATATACAAAAATTTCAGAAAAATATTTTGAATCTCATATCTGTCAATGCATTTTTTTGGATAGAAAGATATGCCCTTTATGTGAAAAAAAATGTCATCATGATACACCAAACAAACCAAAATTATTGATAGGTCCTATGTAGTTTTTTATGTCAGGGCATAGGTGGGAGTTCATTTTTCTTATCATGTCCACCCGAACCAAATTTACAGTAAAAACACAAATCAGATTGCATGTGTTTTAAAATTACAATTTTTATCGCCCCTATTTTCAGTGCAATCTTTGTCAAGATTTTATATTTCATGGGCATGGCAGGTATGACTTCATTTATGTATACAGAATAATGTTCTGGACAAAATTTCAAAGTGACCCTAGCATCTTTTCCAGAGTCATTAACTTGTTTTGTAAAATTAACTTGTTCTCTTATGTATTCATGTTTTGGGCAAGGACAATTTTTTCCCCCAGGGTGTTTATATGCAGGAGTATTTTTCCAGTCAAAATCTGGGAAATCTTCTTCAAAGTCATCCATAATATCAATATTCGTTGTGATTATAAAAATTCGATCTAGACTGATTATAAGCACAATCTAAATAAAGTAGATATCAAGAAGGTAGCATATGGCTAAGGCTAAAAAGAAATCTAGAAAGGTATCTAGAAAAACAGCTAGAAAACCAGCTAGAAAAACAGCTAGAAAACCAGCTAGAAAACCAGCTAGAAAACCAGCTAGAAAAACAGCTAGAAAAACAGCTAGAAAAACAGCTAGAAAAGCAGCACCTTCAAAGAAGGCTCTTGAATCAAAGATCGCTGCTCTTGAGAGAAAACTAAGTAATCTTTCTAAACCAAAACCACAAACGCAAGCACCACCACCAAAACCACAAACGCAAGCACCACCACCACCACCAAAACAACAAACATTACCAAAACCACAAACACCACCACCAAAGCCAGCAGAAAAGGCACCACCAGCTCTTGTATATGAACAGTGGAAGCAAGTTCCAACCAAAAATTGGAATGATCAAAAAGAAAAGGTGACTGGTTATACTACTGCAAGTGATAGATATTGGGCTAGTTTACATGTACAAAATGCACCTGATGTTCCAGCAAAGAATTGGAATGATCAAAAAGCAGTAGTTACAGGTTACACTGCTCCTGGTGACAAGTATTTTGCAACTAGACAAAGAATGTCATATCATCCACGTACCAAGACATTCCAGCAATCGATTGCGGCATCAGTTTCTGGTAGTGATTCAACACAAACAGCACCACCTCCACCACCACCACAGCCACAACCAGAAAGTCAACCACAAGCTGATTCTGGGAATACATCAAAACAACAAAGCTTAGAAGATTATGAAAAAGATTATCTGCTTAGACTTGAACAACAAGCAGAAGAGGATTCAGCTGCAGCAGAAGAAGCAGTAGCAACAACATCTAAGAAAGGTGCATTACCCAAAGGTTTCTAGAATTTTTTATTTTTATTTTTATTTTTCTGCATTGACATATGCATCTAGCACTTCTTTTGAATGACCTTTTGGTTTTACTTTTTCAAAAACTTTGAAAATTTTTCCCTTTTTATTTATCAAAAATGTGCTACGATTAATACCCATATACTCTTTTCCCATAAACTTCTTTTTTCCCCAAACTCCAAACAGTTTAGAAACTTTGGTTGTGGTATCAGCAAGCAAAATGTAAGGTATACTCATTTTCTTACAAAATTTTTTGTGTGATTCAACATCATCTTTACTGATACCAATGATATCAATTCCTAATTTCTGAAATTTCTTATAATTCTTCGAAAATTCATCTGCTTCAACAGTACATCCAGGTGTAAAATCTCTAGGATAAAAATAAACAACAAACTTTTTCCCCTTGAAATCCTTTGTCTTTACAATATTTCCATCTGCATCACTTAATTCAAACATAGGTACTGTCTTTCCTTCGTCGATCATATCCTATTTTCTAATATCCCAATTAATTACTTTTTGTTCAGGGAAATAATTCGAATCTTTTATATGGAAAAGATCATCGGTTGTGATCTATGGTAAATCCAAGAGCATGGCTTGCAGAAGGAATTTCAACATTCGGCTTGGTGTTCTTTGGTCCATTATCCGTAATTTTGGCTGTGGTTGCTTTTGGTGAAGGATTATCTATTGAAGCAATAATTATGATTTCTTTGGGACATGGTGGAATAATTGCACTCATGGTTTACGCTTTTGGCCATATTTCTGGTGCACATATCAATCCAGCTGTTACGATACCAATGATGATCACAAAGAAAATTGGAATCGCTGATGGTGTGGGATACATTATATCTCAAATAATTGGCGGCATCATTGCAACGTTAACCTTGGTTGCAATATTACCAGAAATTGGAAAACCAGTTCTCTGGGGTGGTCATGGTGGTCCAAGTGAATTACTTAACAATAGTGCAATGTCAGGATTTATGGTAGAAATTATTCTCACATTCTTTTTGGTAGTTGTAATTTTCATGACCGCGGTCCACAAAAAAGCACCAAAAAGCGTCTATGGTGCAGCAATTGGTGGAATGGTATTCTTGCTTCACTTAGTAGGCGTCCCATTAACTGGGGCTTCGATGAATCCTGCACGATCATTTGCACCAGCTATTGTATCAGGGGATGTTGGTTTGTTAGAAATACAGTGGCTTTACTGGGCAGCACCAATAATTGGCGGAATTATTGCAGGTGTTATAATGAATTATGTCTTTGTGAAAAAGGCAGAACAGGAAGCATAATTACTTCAAAACGTTTTTAACAATTTTTCTAAACGTGTTATTGGGCTCGTGGCTCAGCTTGGATAGAGCGAATGCTTGCGGAGCATTAGGTCGGGGGTTCAAATCCCTTCGGGCCCGTTCAAATTTAATAATATACTTCATCCTCCAGAATCAATTATGATTACAAATAAAATCAGAAAATTCATGTCTGAGCAAAAACTTGGATTTGTTGCAACTGTTTCAGCAGATGGCACGCCAAATCTGTCTCCGAAGGGCACAATTATTGCCTGGAATAAAGACACTCTTGCATTCGCCAATATACGGTCACCACAAACAATGAAAAATCTAAAAAATAATAATTCAATTGAAATTAACATCATTGATCCGTTTTACAGAAAAGGTTACAGATTCAAGGGAATTGCAGAGATTATCACATCTGGAGCTAAATACAATAAAATTATTTCACATTACAAGATCTCTGGTGTGAAAAATCCTATCAAATCAATTGTGTTAGTAAAAGTCAAACAAATGAATGAAGTTGTTTCACCACTTTATGATCTCGGTTATACAGAAGATGAAATAAAAGATAAATGGAAAAAGTATTATCTATCACTTTAATCGGACGTAGTAATTTTTTATGGTATTTTCTTTTTTTGTTTTCTTACTATATCAAGATTTTTCTTTACCATTTCCAATTCTTTTTGTGTAATTTGCAATTTTTTATTAAGTGAGGACACTACTGCACTAGCAGCGTCAACAATGTTTGTGTTACTTTGATTATTAGCAATCACTTCAGTCTGCTTATAATTACCTATTTTTGACATCTCACTTTCAATAAACTTTAATTCTTTAATGGCAGACTCTACTTCTTTTCTTTTTTTGAGAATCTCACTCTCCAATTCATTTTTTTCATTTCTTGCTTTTTGAACTTCAACAGAATTATTTGTTTTTGTTTTTGCATTATCTAGTTCATTGTTGTATTTTTTAATCTCTTCTTTAATCTGAACTAGTTCATTTTTCGTTTTGTCAGTTTCTTTAATAACAATACTTTGTCTATGGTAATCATTCATTATTTTTTTTAATATTTCATTTTTTTCTTTTAATTCATTATTTATTTTTAGTAGTTCAGTGTGACCAGATTTTATTTTTGATGTTAGTACATCATTTTCATCATTTAATTTTTGTATGTCAGCTTTCATTTTATTAAATTCTTTTTTTGATGTCATTAATTCATGCACAATTTTATGATACTCTTGTTGAACAAGTTCTAATTTGCTTGAAAGTGTATCATGTTCATTAACTGTATTATTTTCTATTTGTGGTTCATCTGTTTTATTATATTTAATATCAATACCATCATTTTTCTTTGAATCTTCAGAATCATTATCTGTATTTTTCTTTGTATTTCTAAACCAATTCATATTCATTTTCTCTAAGCATTATTCTTTCTAGATTTCCTCCCTTTTACAAATTTTATGTAGAATCCAATACTGCCAATAATTAATCCACTGATTAATGCAAGTATTCCCAATTCCTTTGAGGTTGGATATTGAGTTGGTGCTAGCATCAACAATATAGAGCCGGCGATAATTAATAGGAAAGAACCACTTCTTTTTGGCTTATTATGTTCATTGTGTGCCATGACTATCAAATATACTTAGAAATATTGTCTGCAACTTTTTTCTTCCCGATGTCTTCAATAAACGGTCCAATTTTTGGTCCACGATTTGCTGAAAGTATGATTTGGTAAAGTATTCTGAAAAAATCTTTTGGTTGGACTTGGTTTTCTTTTGCTATCGTATATATTGAATTTTGTAAATCTTCGGTTTTCTCATTTTTTAATAGTAATTCAACCAATTGGGTCAAGGCAATCTTACATGAATCATCAATTATTATTTTAGTAGCAGGTATTTTTGTTTCCTCGAAGTCGTCCGAATATTTTCCAGCAAGTTTGATTAATTCCTCAATACGTGAATTCGTTTCTTTTATTGTACCATAATCAATCAATTTTGAATTTACACGTTCTAATCGATCATCTTTGAATATCTTGCATAATTCTATTAGTAATCCGTAACTAATATGCACATCAGAATTTTTTGGGGGATTTAGAAGATTTACATATTCGTAAAGACCTTTAGATTTAACAAGTTTTGCTTCATTTTCTATCTTTGTTTTTCCAAAATAGATATTCTCCAATTCATTATATTCATCCATCAATGCAGGTATATCTTCAAACCCTAGTTCTCTAGCACCAGTAATTCTTTTGTAAAGTAAAAGAAGAATTGATTCAGGTGTTCCATAGTTCAGCCATTTTTGTGAGGTGACAACATTTCCAAGTGATTTCGAAATTTTCTTTCCTCCTTTATCTAAGAACATTTCATATTTTACATGATGAGGGTGTGGAAATCCTAGCACTTCATCTGCAACCCAATCATTGACTTTTACAGAATCCATAATGTCTTTCCCATACGCTTCAAATCTTATATCAAATGCTTCCCATCTTGCAGCAAACTCAACTTTCCATGCTAACTTTCCAAGACCGTTTGTAATATCAGCCTCACCTTCATGCCCACATCCATTCAAAATATGTTTATCAGAACCAATTTCAGAGTCTTTACATCTATACATAACTTTTTTTTCATTTTCAACATATTCATAAGATTCAGTTGTGTATAATTTATCACAGTTTTGACAAACTGGAAAATATGGTAAAATGTTTTGGAATTTTGTTTGACCTGTTAATTCTTCAATTTTATCTCCAATTTTTTTACTATTCATAAGTATTTTGTGAATCTGCTCTTTCAAGATACCATTTTTGTAAGTATCATGTGCTGTTTTATGCACATATTTTATTCCTAATTTATCCAATCCCTCAAGAAGTAAACTGCTCATATGGCTTCCGTAAGAATCATGACATTTTCCATATGGATCTTCAATAGTAGATACCCTCTTACCAATATTTTCTTCTTTTACCTGTAATCCCTCTGGGATTTTTCGTAACCCATCGAGATCATCAGAATATGTAATTAATTCAGATTTATAGCCAAAGTTTTCAAGAGCTAATTTGATACCATACGCTCTAACAGCATCACCAAGACTTCCTATATGAGGAATACCAGAAGCACCTAATCCACTTTCTACTCTAATAACTCCATCAATATTTCGTCCAAGATGTTTCTCCCGTTCAATTACTTCATGGGCTAGTTTGTCTATCCATGTACCCTTACCAATTATTTTTTGTTCTGTCATTATTTACCTCAATTGCTTTGACATATATGGTCCATCTAATCTGTAATCTAATTTTTTATAATATTCTCGTGTACCAATAGCACTGATCACAAGTATTTTTCTTGCATCGAAATCTTCTCTTGAAATTTTTTCTGCTTCATTCATTAATTTTCTTCCTAATCCAGAATGCTGAATGCTATTTTCTTCATGTTTTCCAATTTCAATTGATTTTCCAAAAATATGGAGTTCTCTAACTATACACGAGTTCTCTGTAATTTCATTTCTATGTGCCATCTTACTTGGCTTTCTTAATCGTAAGAATCCATATATTGTTTCATCTTTGTCATCAAAAGAAAGGAAAACCTCTTTTCCAGAAGATGAATCATACTCTTCTCTGTTAAGTTTTAAAACTTCTGATGGCATATTTTTTCTAGAAAGTCCAGCTTCTCTACATCTGATACATTTACAAGCATATCCTTGTTCTTCCAACCGTTTGTGTATCATTTGTCTTAAATTACCAGATTTTGGTCCAGCTTGAATCTCATTAGGTGTAATCTCTCTTTGAACACGCATAATTCTAACCCATTTAGGAACTATTTTTTTTGTTTCAGTCAAAACGTTTAACATTTCTTCATCAGAATATGGAGTGTATTTTTTTGCAATAAAATCATTGTATAATGCAGTATTCTCTAAAACTAATGATGGATAGATCTTTAACATATCTGGCTTGAAATTTGAATCTTTGAATAGTTTCTTGAAATCATTGATATCTTCTTTAGGTGTTATTGTAGGTAATCCAGGCATCATATGTGCAACTATCTTATATCCAGAATCCTTTGAAATTTGGAACGATTCTATAACATCATTATAGTCATGCCCCCTGTTTACAATCTTGTAAACTCGTTCATGCAAACTTTGAACACCAATTTCAACTCTTGTCACGCCATATGATAGCATTAAATCAATATGTTCTTTTTTGCAATAGTCAGGTTTTGTTTCGATAGTAAATCCAACGCTACGATTTTTTGTAGTTTCATTATTTTTCATGGCAGTTTGTAAATCATTTGATACAAATCCATTTAATGCATCATAACATGATTTGATAAAGTTATTCTGATAATCTTTTGGCATGAAAAGAAATGTACCACCAACAATGACTAATTCTATTTTGGATGTATCATGTCCAAATAATTGTAATTGATTAAGTTTTGAAGTGATTTGAATATTTGGACTGTATTGGTTTTTAATAGCATTGATTGTGACGGGTTCTTTACCTGTATAGCTATTTGGTGTATTAAATTCAACTCCACCAGGGCAATAAGTACATCTTCCATGGGGGCAAGCAAATGGTTTTGGCATTAGTGCGATTACAGTTACACCTGATGCAGATTTTACTGGTTTTTTCAGTAAAACTTTTTTTAGTTTTTCATATGATTTACCATCAACTGTTGATAAAATTTCATGGTTTTTCGGTATTCTTTCCAACGAATATTTTGTGCATATTTTTTTGATCTCTAACTTTGTCTGTTTTTTAGTAGGTTCTATAATTTGTAATAGACTTTGTGATATCTCACTACATGCCTTAGAAAAATTTGTGTTTTTCATTTGTTATACTGATAGATTCTAACATAAAATCCTTATACATGCGATCTAATCTTATCTTATCTGCGTTTTGATTTTCTAGAAATCTTTTTTTTAAGACCTTTTATCTTTTTTTTAAGACCTTTTTTAGCTTTATTTGCCAATCGTTTATTTTGCCTATCAAGTTCATTTCTAAATTGTAAATTTTTTAATTTAGCAATGGCCACTTTAGTATCTGCACTCTTTGTTTTACTATCAAGAAATTTTTTACCATTTTCGGTGAGAACTGTTCTACCTGCATCATTGACTGTTACATAACCCTCATTAACAAGATTTTCAACGAATTTTTTCTTCAGTTCCTCTAATCCAGGAGGTTTTTGTTTTGTTGCTTTTTTTGGTTGAGATACTTGTATACCTTGTCCGACCAAAAATGAAACAAGATAATCAGTACCCTTGTCTAAATGTTCTACTTCCTCGACTTCAACATTTTTGTCTTCATCATGCTTCTTTTTTGCTCCTAGTAGATGATTGACGAGCATGTCTGAACTTGTGGATTCGTCGTCAGTTTTTGTCAATATCGATCTAGAGAAATACTTGAATTTATAGTCTATCCATTTACAGGTAAAGTACTCTAAGGTAAAATGCTCCAAAGGCAACTAGTGTTGTTATAACCATCAGTGGTAAACCCTTGATAAGAAATTCCCTGAAGAATATTCTATAACCAAATTTTTCAGCAATTGCTATCGCCACAAGATTTGCACTTGCTCCAATCAATGTACCATTTCCACCAAGGTCTGCGCCAAATGCTAGTGCATACCATAACGGGTTGTAATCAAATGCAGTTAAGTTATGAGCGAACGCTGGGTCAAGAGATATGTTTTCAATTATTGGAATCATTGTTGCAGTGAACGGGATATTATCTACAAAAGCTGACGCAAATGCAGACACCATTGTTATAGTAAACATTGTTGTACCCAATTCTCCCTGAGTAATTTCCAGTATGTTATGTGCAAGAAGTTCTAAAGCACCAGAAACTTCAACACCACCAACAATGACAAACAACCCACAAAAGAAAAGTAGTGTTGGCCATTCCACATGTTTTAATGCTATGTATGGTTGTTTACCAGTGACCACCAAGAGCACTGCCGCTCCACCTAATGCAATTATAGATACTTCTAGACCAAGCATTCCATGTAACATGAACATAATAATTACAGCACCAAGAATAATAGCTGATTTTTTTAACAGCATAGTATCTTTGATTTCTTTCTTTTCGTCTAGAGCTTGAAGCTTCTCAATATTTTCTGGTTTTTGTTTAAGATCTTTTCTAAACATAAATTTGAATAGTACAATTGTAACAGCCATAGTGATAATAATTTCTGGTGTCATGTGGTAAGCAAAAGACATAAAATCAATTCCAGCAGCTGAGCCAATCATAATGTTTGGTGGGTCACCAATCAGAGTTGTTGCCCCACCAATGTTTGATGCAAAAATCTGAGCTAAAATTAATGATATGGGATTGATATTTAGTATTCTACAGACTGAAATTGTTACAGGTACCATAAGTAAAACCATTGTAACGTTATCAAGAAATGCAGAACCAACGGCAGTTATTACTGCCAATAAAATCATTAACTTCCAGACATTTCCATTTGAAATTTTTGCAGCCTTAATTCCAATATATTGAAAAATTCCCGTTTCACCTAGAATTCCAACAATCACCATCATTCCTAAAAGAAGACCAATTGTGTTGAAATCAATTGCACCGATTACAAAGTCTACACTATCATGCGGATCAAGTACACCAGTAGTAAATAGAACAATTAGCATTACAAGAGCTCCAAATAATGCAAGAGCAGTACGGTGTACCACTTCAGTAATCAAAATTACGTACATGCCAATCAATACGCCCAACGTAGCCATCATCGTGATGGTCAGTTCCAGTCCTACGTACTCTGGAAGTGTAAATAACATAACAAGCAGTACTAGTAGAGCTGCCATTCCAATGCCAAAACTTCTCATGGAAAAATGAGAAGCGATCTCTACATCCATACTAATTCTGATTTTTTCCTATATATGGCAGTATTTACTCAAAAAATATTTCAAATTGGGTAAACAGATTACGCAATTTTTGTGGAGTTGATGAAAACCCCCTTTTTACTAATTATTTTCCCTATTTGATAAGATGTAAATCCATATTTTTTGAAAATATTTTGAATTTTGGTCACATTGTTTTTCGGCGAAACAATACAAAATCCTATTCCCATGTTAAACGTCTTGTACATTTCCCTGTTTCCAACACCACAATCTTCTATCAATTGCATTAGTGGCGGTGGTTTGGGAAGATTATCCAATTCATATCCTATATTTTTTAATCGTAAGAGTTTGGTAAATGAACCACCAGTAATATGTGCCAATCCATGAATTTTACATTTAGTCAGTGCATCCAATACAGGCTTGACATAAATCTCAGTTGGTTTTAGTAAAGCTCGTCCAAGATGTCCTATCCCTTTTATCTTATCATTTAGTTTGTATTTTGGAAATAATACATTTCTTGCTAATGTATATCCATTAGAATGAAGCCCACTACTTTTAATCCCAATTATTACATCTCCTGTTTTAATTGATTTACCAAACACCATCTTTCTCTTTGAAGTAATTCCTACAACAGTACCAGCTAAATCCATAGCGAACTTATTACCTGAAAATAGATCAGGCATGATAGCAGTTTCTCCACCAATAATTGGTACCTGTGCTAATTTTGCACCATGGGCAAGTCCTTTGACTATTTGCTTGAATATACGTTGATCATTTTTGTTTGCAGCTATATAATCAACAAATGAAATTGGTGTTGCACCAACACATATTATATCATTTACATTCATTGCTATACAATCTATACCAATAGTATCATATTTTTTCAGCATGTTTGCAATTATGATTTTTGAACCAACACCATCTGTATGTGTAGCCAAAAACTTCTTTCCAGGTATCTGAACTATTCCCGCATAATGACCAAAACCATGTTCAACTTTTGCTAATTTCTGTGAGTTATATGTAGATGATATAATTTTTCCAATTACATTTTGGGTCTTTTTAATTTCAGTGATATCTACACCAACTTTTTTGTAAGTAGTCACCATACAACTGCCTCATTTTTTTCAATAATTAAATTTTTTATCATGTCACATGTACATACTCGAATTCATTTTTTTATGTTCAGTATATTTATCTGAAAGTTCTTTAAAATCAATGCCTATTTTTCTCTCTTCTTTTAGAAGGTCAGATGTATCAATATTCATATCATATGTTCTATTAACAGCATCTACCAAAGTAGCAGATGCAATTGGATCTGGTCGTTTGTCATTAGCTTTTACCAGTAAAGTAACACCCTGAATTTTTCGTACTAAGCATTCATTTAACAGTCCACCCGCAACACCTGTGATAAAACCTTGAGGTATCATACTGATACCATTATCCTCCATAACACGACAAAGATCCTCCTCAGCTGCACAGAATGTTTTCTTATCATGTGTTGTACTAGCAACACCATCCAGAATTACAATTTCATGTGAACCTTTTTTTTCTGCCCAATCCAAAATGCTGGAAACAATTTCGTAAAGCCCCTCTAATCGTAGAGTAACTTCACAAATTATTGCACAAATTGTTCCATCATGATTTGAGTATAAACGGAATGGATGTCGAAGTCGTCCCTGTATAAAAACAGTTGATGGAGGTAAATGTTTTGATCTAAGATAACCAATTTCTTCCATTTCTAGTTTATCGATTATGCATCCTACAGACAATGGACCAACCAAGCCGGCACCCACAAACCCTGCAAAAATAATAGGTGTATTCAGTTCCACTTTTTTAATTTCATGTATATTAGTATCTGAAAATTCACTCTTCACACTTTTTTGAATTTTTACATACTAATTATTCTTTCACTGATCATTCCCATCATGATTTTGCGTAAACAAATTGAGCATAGTCAGACCTTTTTCTGTAATAGAATATACGACATTTTGCCCAACTGATTTTTTTGTAATAAACTTGTAATTAACACAAAAATGAAGGTAGTTTAAAAATGATTTTTTCATCCTGATCATTGATTTAGTATACAAATCAGAAAATATCATAGGTTGATGTTTTAGCTGGTAGAGTAACTTGATTAATGATAGAGTACTAAAATCACGTGTTCTAGCTTTTACCGCATCTAGAACTTGTTCATTTCTTTGTATTATAAAATCATCAAATTGATCAATCATCTCAATCGGTACATACGTTAGTCGGCTCTGCAAGATACCGTACTATACGGTATATTACCTTATTAATCTTAACCTAAGTTTTTTTTGAGTCAATCTAGTCATATGTTGAGCTAGATGTTACGCCTAGATCTAGATTGATTGTTTTAAGAGTGAAATTTCAGTAAAACACGTGTTTTAAACAAACCAATTTCAAGATTTTACGTGGAAATAGTCATTAATGCATTGCTAACCGTTGTGGGTCTTGCGATGCTGTGTTTTGGTGGAAACTGGTTAGTAAGTGGCGGTGTATCTATTGCCAAGAAACTCAGAATTAGTCAAATGGTAATTGGTTTAACAATTGTAGCATATGGAACATCAACTCCTGAGCTAGCCGCAAGTGTTGCAGCTGCAGTAGGGGCACATACAGATCTAATCTTGGGTAACGTAGTTGGAAGCAATATCAGCAACATAGGAATGGTGATTGGAATATCTGCAATTATCTCTCCTTTGATAGTAAGTAAGGCAACTACAAGAAAAGAAGTCCCAATTATGATTGGTGTTATGTTACTTTTGGTTGCAATATCTGTGGATGGAGAAATCTCACAGTACGATGGTGCCTTGTTGATTGCTGGCTTGATTGCGTTTACAGTTTACACACTTTCAAGGGCTAAAAAAGAACGAAAGCATGAAGAAGAAGATCCATCAACGCAAAAATCATCTGTTCCACGAGCATTGGGATTAGTTGCTATTGGTTCTGGACTTCTGTATCTTGGAGGATATCTT
>JASMGS010000042.1 GCA_030751155.1 Candidatus Nitrosopelagicus sp. | reverse complement strand
TCGATAATGATGAGCGTTTCTGAACAAACACGAAAATCTTTAGAAAAAATTGGTCTAACTGGTTATGAAATCAAAACTTTTGCTGCATTATTGAATACAGGAGAAATTACTGCATCTGACTTGAGTCAAAAATGTGGAGTTCCATACTCGAAAATTTATGAAGTGTTGGGTGGATTAGAAGAAAAAGGTTGGATAGGTTCTGATAATTCAAGACCCACCAAATATTTTGCTAAATCTCCAAACTCTGCATTACAAACAACAAAACAAAGGAGGGAGGAAGAGTTTGCTAAAAATCAGAAAGTTATTCTAAACGATCTTAATCCAATATACAAAAAAAGTGGAACAGCAGAACGACCAGATATTTGGGTTCTAACCGGAACTATGAATATAGCAACTAGAATTCTTGAGATGATTGAAACATGTAGAGAGGAAATATTAATTGCAATTCCAAAAGCTGGAGAAGAATTGGTAAAACAGGCATTGCCAAAATTAAGACATTTACACGACAAAGGAGTTAAAACCACAATTCTTACCTCTGATAAATTTGACAAGGATGTTATCAAAGGATTATCCAAACTTGCTACAATAAAGATAAAAAAAGGACTTTTTGGGGGTGGCATAATTTCAGATAAACATAATGTTGTAATATTACTTGGTCCAGAAATCAGTCACTCAAATGCCTCTGAAATTATAGCAATATGTACAGATCACGCAGAACTATCTGGATTTGCAAAAGAATACTTTGAATACTTGTTAAAAGATACAGAGGATGGAAAGTAATGAATTCAACTGACGATGAAATTCTCTTTATTGGTACTGCTGAGGCGGAACATGTTGAAATGTATCTCAAAGCAATTTGGCATATCAAAGAAAGGAATGATCCTGTAAAAATTAGTACCATTGCAAAAATGCTTCATGTTAGGCAACCTAGTGTAGTCCAAATGTTAAAAAAACTAAATACCAAAGATCTAGTTGAGTATAACAAAGCTGGAGTTTCTCTTACTGAGAATGGTGAAAGAATTGGTGCAAGTATGATGAGAAATAGTAGATTGCTTGAAGTTTTGATGGATAGTGCGCTAAAGGTTGAGATTGATGAAGAAATGGTCTGTGGAATTGAGCATCATATGAATAAACAGTTTACAGATGCATTGTGTACTATGCTAAACCATCCACGAAAATGTCCACACACTCATGACATTCCCATGGGAGAATGCTGTGAAAATAAAGACTTGAACTAGAGACGATTCACATAATTATAATAAGATGAAAATATAGAGCTATATAGGTAAATGAAATAATGACATGTTTTTGCGGATGTGAAGAATTTGAAAAAAACCCAAACGGTCAATTCGTTGGGTGTGTAAAATGTGGTCACGGCTTACAAAATCATGATACAAAATACAGAGAGTCTGCAAGGGCGAATGAGGAACAATCACAAAAACGTGATACTGACTTTGGTTAATTCTTTATGATTATACAAAAACAATAATCGCAGGCTCAGAACTCAAGATCTTTATCACCAAATCAAAGGGATATGTTCATCAATGCCTGCAAAAAGAGTTGTTATAGATACTAAATGAGTTTTTCAATAAACTTGATAAATAGCAATAGACATGAAAAATGAATGGTAACTATAGATACACCTGCTTCTTTGGAAAATTTTCGAAAATTTGTCATCGCAAGTACATGTTCATCATTTGCTCCACAAAGCTACATAGAAGATACTGAAGTTTTTGCTGAACGTGAACAGAATCTTGGTTCAATATACGTTGAAGCCGCTGACAAGGTTACTTTAAAAAAAATTCGAGATATTACATTTGTAAATGCAAGAGATGTTTTAGGAATAATATATAATTCAAAGACTGGAAATACTAGTCTAAAATGGCGTCAGCATAGCAGGAATAATGGGAAGGTTATTGGTGAAGCATCATCAAACTCTATTGTTAATTTGTCATCTTGTGGTGTAATTACTCTCGATTGGGTAGAAAACTATGTCAAGAATAACAAAAAAGATTAACATTTTTTGTTTCTCATTAAAAAGATAAAATGCTAACCAAAACTGTTGACGAAAACTCAATATCATGCATACCAGAAGATTCCGATGATCTAGTCTCACTTCGTAGAATTATTAAAAAAGGAGATAGAGTTGTTGGTGAAACGGTCCGTGTTATCAAACAAGAAAAAGATTTTGCGAGACCTGACAAAGGAGAACGAGTGAAGATCAAACTAGTACTTGAAGTTGAAAAAATATCATTAGATAATGTACTAGATCGAATTCGAGTTGGTGGAATAATCAAGGAGTCTAATAATGAATCAGTTCCTCACGGATCACATCACTCATTTATTATCAAAATTGATCAATCATTTAACCTAATCAAAAAGAAATGGAATAGCATAGAAAAAAAACTGATAAGAAACAGAGATCAGCAATCAACTTACATCTTAATTGCAATAGATACCGGTGATTGTGGTATAGGAAAATTAAGGGGAACACATTTGCATTTACTACCAAACATGTATTCAGGATCAAGTGGGAAACGTTACAAAACCACATTTAAAATTGAAGATTTCTTCAATGAAATTTCGAAAGCAATAGTATCTATAATAAAAAATGATGATCAGATTATAATATTTGGACCGGGTGAAACAAGAAAGAAATTTGCAAACTTTCTACAGAACATGCAAATTGGAAAAAAACACCAGATAAAAATAATTGAAGGTATTGATTCTGGAGGTGAGGATGGAATTCATTTATTTACTAAATCAAAATCAATGAAGGAAATTATCTCTACCAGTAAACTTGCAAAAGTACATGATATCATAGATCAAATTATGTTCCTTGCAAACAAAAAAAGTAGAAAGTTTACCATGGGTTTAGAAGAAACCATGAAGGCAAATGAATATAGTGCGATAGACTCTCTTGTTTTTTCTGAGGGAGTAATTCAAAATTATGATGAGCAGAAAATTATTGATTTTCTAAATGATGTAGAATCAAAAGGCACCAAAGTCTATAGTGTAGATGCAACTACAGATGTTGGTCTAAGAGTAACTGGACTTGGTGGAATTATCTCTCTTCTAAGATTTGCAGTGGAAGGTTAGTTTGTTGAATCTATGAGCCAGTTGAGATATGGTTTATTCATGGAACTGACGTTAATTTTTGCAATTTCTGGAACATCGTATGGATGAAGTTTTATGAGTTCTTTTTTTAGATTTGATTCATTTTTTTGCGTGGTCTTGAATAAGGCAAGATATTCTGGCTGATTTTCGATTTTTCCCTTCCACGCATAAACAGACGAAATCTTTACTATATTGACACATGCTGCAAGGTTTTTTCTTATTATTTGATTGGAGATCTTTGTTATCGATTGTTTACTAGGAAATGTGGATATTATGATTATAGGTTGCATAGTAACCGATAAATTTACGTGAATAAAAAAAGTACCAATCGATTTGGAACTTGATTTCTTAACTCAAAATGCAATAATCTATGTTTTGATAGCATGGGTTGTTATCTTAATTATAGCCAAATCTCTAAAACTGGAAAATCATGGTTTTCAAATAAAGGCTTATAGTTTAACCTACAAAAATACCCAAGTCCAATCGGCTCTTTCAAAAATGCTAACTAGAACCCGACGTGGAATTCGAGTTTTTGCGGATGTTAGTGTTGTTGCAGGATTTCTAATGATGGGTTTTGCATTCTGGTTTTTACTGACAAACATCTCAAACTTTTTTGTAGAGCCAACAGAATTTGCTGAATTGACAGTTTTGATACCGGGTGTTACACTAACTTCTGCCTCGGCGATACTTTATTTTTTATTATCAATTCCAATTGTTTTGATCGTTCACGAAGGTGCTCATGGTATAGTAGCAACACTTGAAAAAATAAAGATCAAAACAGGAGGATTTGCTATATTTATTGCAATGTTTGCAGGGTTTGTAGAACCCGATGAAGATGATTTTGATAAAGCAAAAAAAATATCAAGGTTAAGAGTTATAGGTGCTGGAGCAACTGCAAATGTAATATTTGCATTTGCTTTGGGATTATTACTACTAACCAATCCATTTTTTGCACTAATCCTACCTGAACCTATGTTAGGATGGTTTTATGAAGCACCTGATGGAGTTCTAATACTTTCAATTATTCCAGATAGTGGTGCTGAAAAAGCTGGTTTACAAAAAAATGATCTTATAACGGGGATAAATGGTGTTGTGATAGTAGCTCCGCCGGATTTTCAAAAGGTTGATCTAAATCCTGGGGATACAGCTATTGTTACAATTTTAAGGGATGGAACTTCGTTGCAATTACCTGTTGAGATTATGCCTTCTCCAGACGATCCTGAAAAAGGATTGGTTGGTAT
>JASMGS010000041.1 GCA_030751155.1 Candidatus Nitrosopelagicus sp. | reverse complement strand
TTCTAAAGTAGCTACTATGCCATGAGCACCTTCATGAATAACAAGAACTATTGGAATGGATAATAGAAAATAGAGTATTGCTGAAGCAGAAGTTAATGTAACTCCTGGTATCAACACTGTAAGTTCAGCAAATTCTGTTGGCTCTACAAAAAAGTTTGAAATGTTTGAAAGTAAAAACCAGAACGCAAACCCCATCATTAGAAATCCTGCTATGACACTAACATCTGCGAAAACTCGAATTCCTCGTTTTGTTCTAGTTAACATTTTTGAAAGCACTGACTGGACTTGAGTGTTTTTGTAAGTAAGGCTGTAGGCTTTTATTGTAAAACCATGTTTTTCCAGTTTTAGAGACTTTGCTATAGCTAATATCACAACCCATGCTATCAGGACGTAAATTATTGCATTATCAGTAAGTAGTTCAAAAGCCAAATCGATTGGTAGTTTTTTTATTCACGTAAATTTATCGGTTACTGTGAAGCCTGTGATTATAGTATCAACATTTCCTAGTAAACAATCAGTCACAAGTATTGCCAATAAACTGGTAAAGAAGAGATTGGCTGCGTGTGTCAATATCACAACGATTTCGTCTATTTACACTTGGAAAGGAAAAATTGAAAACCAGAATGAATATCTTGCACTTTTTAAAACCACCAAAAAAAATCAATCAGTACTAAAAAAAGAATTGAAGAAACTTCATCCATATGATGTGCCAGAAATTGCGGAAATTAATGTAGAGTCCATTAATCAACCATATATGAAATGGCTTGTTGATTCTACTAACTAGCTTCTACTGCAAATCTTAGAATTGAGATAATGCCACCAAGCCCAGTGACTCTAAGTCCAGCATCAGTTGTTTCATCTACACTGTATACCTTACTGCCCTTTGCTTCCACATCATTTAGGAAATTGATAATTTCTTGTTCATCATGACTTTGAATTGCTTTCTCTGAAAAAATTAACGAATCTATCGCACCATATTCATTTGCTTTTCTAGTCTCTTCCAAGCCCATTGTAAACTTGCGGCTTTTTTTGTTTGCAAGAAACATCACTTGATCGATAATGTCAGAAACCTTTGCAAGCTTGCTATTTGATATTATTTCTTTCATTGATTTTGATTTGGTAAATATATGAATACCATCTTCGCCGCTGGAATCTATTCCCTCAATCATTTTGATTTCATGATTTTTCCCAATCTGTGTTTTTGCTAGAAAGTTTACAAATTTCTTTTTTGTTTCACCCGGACCAAATACTACAAGTTGATAGTTTGCTTTTACAATAGGCACTAATGCTTTTGAAATCTCCTCAAAGAAGTTTTCAATTTTAAAGTTACTTTTGTACTGTTTTCCGCTTGATCCAGAATATATGTTAGGTACTATGTGCATGTGTGTACCTTTTAGTTTTCCAATACCACAGTCACTAGTATCTATTGCAATTAAGATAAACGTTAGATTATGATCGCTGGCCGTTACAAGTTTTTTTTCTACAGACGTCCATTTCTTTTTTAGTAGATTAAAAGGCTGATCGATTTTTATGATAAATGAATGATGTGAGCCATGAGGAACTGATTCATTGTTTGATTCCTTGATTATTCCACCAACACGCATTCTATCTAATACACTATCAAGAGATATCTTTTCAACTTCTAGTGATAGTCTAATCTTAATACGTTCCCCCTTATCTGGTCTTGCAAAATCTTTTTCCTGTTTGACAACACGAACAGTCTCTCCAATAATTTTATCTCCCTTCTTGATAACTCTGCGAAGAATAATTAGATCATCAGAGTCTTCTGGTATA
>JASMGS010000040.1 GCA_030751155.1 Candidatus Nitrosopelagicus sp. | reverse complement strand
TCCTGGAATAAGTATTGGAACATCCTCTTCGTATCTATATGCAGATGAAGTTGAGATTACAGGAAGATCTTTTGCAAATTTTGTCTCAATATCTATTGCAGCTTGTGACTCTACTGCTGAGAAAATTAAATCTAATTCTGCAACATTAATCTCGTCAATTGTTAAAACTGGCATGTCCTTTATGTAATCAGGAATTTCTCCACCAACATCCCAAGCAACTATTCCACTATCATCTCTTATAGCATCAACATACTTTTTTCCAGCAGAACGCTCTGATGCAGCGATCTGGGTAACTTCGAACCATGGATGGTTCTTTAAGGATTGGACAAATTCTTGACCAACTGCTCCAGTTACGCCTATGATGGCTACTCTTTTCTTCATGGATCATTTTCAGGTTTTCAATTAATAATCGTTAGCAATAACCAAAACATACTAAATTAGCAACAGATAATCTATGATGTGAGAATCCGTCCAAACAAACCAGCACAGTCGCACATTCCAGCCTCACATGGGGGTAAATATGGTACAAAAAATCCTAATCCTCAAGTGATTGACTTTAGTTCAAACGTCAATCCATTGGGCTGTCATCCAGGTGTAAAGCGTTATTTAAAAAAACAATTAGATTTGATCTCTGAATATCCGGATCCAAACTCCTCAGATTTACGTGCAAATTTAGCTTGGTTCACAGGTGTTAGAAAAAAACAAATTGTTGTTGGAAATGGCGCAACAGAAATAATCTATAATTTTTGTAAAACATTTCTAAATAAAAAAACGCCTATTTTAATTCCAATACCAACCTTTAGTGAATACGAAGTTTCTGCAAAACTTTGTGAATGTAAAATTTCATTTTTTAAAACTATGAATCTTTCAAAAAACTTACAGAAATTTATTATGAAAATTCCCAGAAATGGCTGTATTTTTATTTGTAACCCAAACAATCCTACAGGTGTTTTAATTAAAAAGAAGGAAATGCTGAAAATTATTTCTGCTGCAAAGAAAAAATCATCATTAGTATTTATTGATGAGACATTCATCGAGCTGGTTCCAGAAAGTAATGAATCATTAATAAAATATATCAAAAATTATGAGAATTTATTTATTTTACGGTCACTCACAAAATCTTTTGGTTTGGCAGGAATTAGAATTGGGTACGGAGTAAGTAATTCACAAATAATAGATCCATTGCAAAAGATAAAAATTCCTTGGAATGTCAGTTATATGGCACAACGTGCTGCAAGCGCAGCAATATGCTACCATCCTTTTCTAGAAAAAACATGTAAACTAATCAAAAAAGAGAAAGATTTTATCTCATTAAATTTAGCGAAATCAAAAAAATTTACTTGCTGTGATACATCAACAAATTTTATTCTAGTTAAAACAAAAATCAAATCAAGACTTTTACAAAAAAAACTTCAGAGGAAAAAAATTCTCATAAGAGATTGTAGTACATTCCGTGGATTAAACCAAAATTATATTAGAATTGCAGTAAAAACAAGAAAAGAAAACATAAAACTTCTAAAGGCTTTGGAGGCGATTTAATATTTCAAAAACATTAATGATTCAGGGAACATCATCTAGTGCAGGTAAAACAACTCTTGTAACTGCACTTTGCAGAATTTTTACAGAAAAAGGATTTTCTGTTGCACCATTTAAGGCTCAAAACATGTCAAATTATGCATACAAGGGAAAGAAGTTTGAAATTTCTCGTGCTCAGGCGGTTCAGGCTTTAGCATCACGGATTGAAATATCACCTGATTTGAATCCAATTTTGTTAAAACCTCTAGGTGATTATAGAAGCTCTGTTTTCCTCAGAGGAAAATTCTATAAAAAAATGCATGCTGATGATTATTACAAGAAGTTTATTCAAAAAAATGGAATGAAGACAGTTTTGAGATCATTTAACATTTTAGAAAAAAATCATGATTTGATCATTATCGAAGGCGCAGGATCTCCTGTCGAAATCAATCTTACAAAATATGATATTGCAAATATGAAACTTGCCGAGAAAACAAAATCACCTGTAATTTTAATTACCGATATTGAGAGAGGGGGCTCGTTTGGAAGTATTGTTGGTACCATGTCATTATTAGAAAAAAAACACCAGAGAATGATCAAGGGTTTTGTGTTTAACAAATTTCGTGGTGATTTAGATATTCTTAGACCTGGATTTAGAAAACTAAAACAAAATACAGGAAAGCCTGTTTTTGGAACAATTCCACTTACCAAGTTTTTACTTCCTGAGGAGGATTCTATCACCTCTAATTCAAAACAACTTGCGTTGAATAGACAGAACTTAAAAAAGATTGATTCTGAGATTGAAAAATTAAGCAAAGTTGTAAAGTCAAGTCTTAATATCAGAGCTATTGAGAAACTCTTGTAATGATACTTGAAAGCATAGTTATAGTTAGTTTTGCACTTTTGCTGGATTTTTTGGTAGGTGATCCAAAAACCAAATATCATCCAACCGCTTGGATTGGAAAATTAATTGCTTTACTTGTGCCATTTGCAAAAAACAGTTCTGCAAAAAGAGAATTAATTGGTGGAGTTTTGATTGTTGGGATTGTTATAACTATCGTATGTATGCTACTTGTCGGTTTAGACATTGGAATCAGTTTATTGACAATTGATATTGTTTCATTAATAGTATCAGTAGCTCTCGGATCAATTTTACTAAAAACAACTATCGCTATTAGAGGAATGCAAAAACATGCTTTAGCAGTAGTTGATGCTGTTGAAAAAGAAGATTTAGACTTGGCTAGAAATCATCTTTCCATGATTGTAAAAAGAGATACAAAGAATTTGGATAAAAATCATATTCTATCTGCTGTTTTAGAAAGTGTAAGTGAGAATACAGTTGATGGAATTACGGGTCCATTATTTTATTATGCTATTTTTGGTCTCCCAGGCGCATTTGTGTATAGAGCAGTAAACACCATAGACTCTATGATTGGTTATAAGACAACTTTATTCAAGAATGTGGGCTGGTTTGGAGCTAAGTGTGATACTATACTAAACTACATTCCATCTCGACTCACTGGATTAGTAATGATCTTGGGTGCATTGATTTTGGGCTATAATTGGAAAGAATCATTCTATATTATGAAACGTGATAGTACAAAACTAGAAAGCCCTAACGCAGGATATCCAATGGCTGCACTAGCAGGTGCACTTGGAACTAAGTTAGAAAAAATGAATTATTATACAATTGGCAATGGTAGTATAGAATATACCAAATCTCATATAATTTCTGCAATTAGACTGATGAAAGTTTCATCAATTTTATTCTGTGGCATCGTGACTATACCAATCATTACATGTCTTTCATTTTTAGGATGGTGGATACATGCTTAAGGAAGTAAGTTCAGTTTTTTCATTTCTCACAATAATTCCTTCTAATAATACAGATCTGGGAACAGTAGCAAAATACATGCATATTTTTCCTATTATTGGAATTGCGATAGGACTGATAATTGCTTCAATTGGCTTTGGATTATCATTTTTCCTAGATCCATTGATTGTTTCACTTTTAGTTGTTGCATCCATTGCTGTCATAACTGGAATCCATCATACTGATGGATTGGCAGATTTTGCTGACGGTCTTATGACTAGAGGATCAAAAGAAAAAAAACGCAAAGCAATGAAAGATCTTTCAACTGGGTCGGCGGGAATTGTTTCTGTTGTATTGTATATAGCTGGTGCAATCATTGCGTTATCACTAACCGATGGTTATGCACTATTCCAAGCCATATTACTTAGTGAAATTTTAGCAAAATTTTCGATGGTTTTGATGGCAAGTATTGGTAATTCCGCGGCGACTGGTTCTAATTCACCATTCATGCAAATTATGAAGGATAAAAGAAGACTTGCGATTGCTGCTATTATCACAATTATTCCACTTGTTGTTATAGGTGGTACTGTAGGAATGATACTTTTTGGTGCATCAATTGGTATTACAATGATTTTGATTGGTATATCTACTAGAAGTTTTGGCGGAATTACTGGGGATGTTCTTGGTGCGGCTAATGAACTTACAAGGCTATCATCTCTGTTAATCTTTGTATCATTATGATTGGATTAGTCATGGCTGGAGGCAAAGGAACCAGGATGGATCATTCTGATGAAAAATTATTACTCGAATACAAAAAACCAGTAGTCTTCAATGTAATTGACGCACTACAAAATTCTAATTGCTTTTCTAAAGTTATTGTATCTACAAGCCCAAACTCACCCAATACAAAATCTGTATTAGAACAAAATGGAATAGAAACTTTATCCACACCAGGAAATGGATATACCAATGATCTAAATTCTCTACTACAAAAAATGGAAGGATTTTTGTTTGTTATTTCTGGGGACTTACCACTACTAGATGAAAAAATCATTCAGATTATGACTGAAAAATTTAATCCAGAAAATGTTTGGACCAGTTTTCTTGTATCTAAAAATTTTTTAAACTCCTTGAATCTAGAATCTGATCTATTGATTAATTATGATAATATTGAATGTGTGTATACTGGAATTTCTATCATAAATGCTGACAAAATTAAAAATTTGAATCTAGTTAAAGAAACTTACATAATTTTAGATGATAAGAGAATAGCTTTTAATTTGAACACAAAGAAAGATTACGAGTTACTCAGCAGTTCCTGAAACTTTACCAATTATTTTTGCTTTTGAGCCAGTTGGTTTTACTATAACATTTCCACAGGATTTGCAAGTTATAGGTGTAGAAGCATGTGAAAAAACTACATTTTCAGTGTCACATTCTTTACAATTAACTTTTAAGAATTTACTATTTGGTTCTGGTATAATTATATGCTCTCTCTTCATTTTGCAACCAACTCAAATTTTCTTATTCTGATACCTTTTTTCATCATCTTCTTATTACAATCTGGGCACGTCAAAACCTGTGTAACTTTCTTTGTTGTTTTTGCAGGCTTTGCAAGCTTTGGGAACTTCTGACCACCATATCCCTTTTTTCTTTGCGCATGTCTTCTTTCGCCTGCAGCCATTCCACGTCTTTTACCTGCTTTGTAAATAGAGATTTTTTGAATAGTATGCTTATTACATTTTGGACAAAAAGTATTTTTTGCTTTTGGTAGATTCACAATTTATTCCGAATCTGACTGTAATTTAAACATCGCTTCTAATCTATAATAAGTTCAACGGGTTAAGATCAATAATGCATTCAGGGTTATCTAGATCTATTTCAGCTCTAAACTCAGTTGCTACCGGCTCAAAACCGGCTGATCTTGTATTGCATAATTGCTCACTAGTCAATGTGTATACTCGTGAGATTGTACCAGATACTGAAATAGCTATATCACAAGGCAGAATAGCTTATGTTGGGAAAAATGCATCTCATACAAAAGGAAAACAGACTGTAATCATAGATTTAGAAAAAAAATTTGTTACTCCTGGATTTGCTGATCCTCACATCCATCTGGATCAGTTCGTCACACCACTAGAATTTGTAAAAAAATCTATCCTATGCGGGGTTACTTCACTTTTTGCTGATTCAATTGATATAGCAAGCACATGTGGGTATAGGGGTTTTAGTGAATTTGTCAAAATGACATCTGAGCTTCCAGTACGCATTTTTCATGTAATACCTGGAGGTATGCCTGTTGATAGAAAGTTCAGCCACGGAAAAACATTCAGTATATCTGAAGAAAAATCTGCAATGAAGATACCTGATGTTATTGGTCTGGGTGAGGTATTTTCATGGACTAAGGTAACACAACGTGATCCTAAAACCATGAAAACATTATCAGCAATGCTTGAAAGGAATTTGGTGATAAATGGACATACTGCGGGCTTGGCTGATAAGAAACTAAATGCTTACGTCTCATCTGGAATTTTGTCATGTCATGAACCGATTAACTTTGATCAAGTTTTAGAACGATTGCGATTAGGAATGTGGATAATGATCAGGGAAGGATCAATTCGCAGAGATCTTACCGAGATCATAAAATTTGTTCATTCAAATGGAGTTTATACGGACAGATTGATGTTTTGTTCAGACGGCTTAGATCCTATTGATCTAACAAAATTTGGTCATATTGATCACTGTGTTAGAGAATCAGTAAAGGCAGGTCTTAATCAGGTCGATGCAATATCTATGGCATCAAAAAACTGTTTTGATTATTACAACATGGGCAAAGATTTAGGGGGAATAGCACCGGGTAAGCTAGCAGATATTTTAGTTTTTGATGATCTGAATAAGCTGAAACCCAACAAAGTTTTCATCGGAGGCCGATTAGTAGTATCTAATGGTAGTATTGTTTCAAAAATAAAAAAATACACCATACCAAAATGGATGACAAAAACTATAAAATTAAAAAAAATTACAGAGAATGATTTCCTAGTCAAGAGCAAATCCGATTTGGTTAATGTTAATGTGATTGATATGAAAACAGAGATAGTCACAGAGAAGAGTAGTGAATCTTTATCTGTTTATAATGGAAATGTTTTGGCATCCCATGAGAAAGATGTATGGAAAGTTGCTGCTTTTGATAGGATATCAGGCTCAGCAAAGCATACTGTGGCATTCCTAAGGAATTTTGGTGCTGAAATAGGTGCATTCGCGTCAACTTGGAGTTTTCACGAGAATGATATGATTGTAATAGGTTCAAATGAGAAAGACATGGCAATAGCCGCTAATCATCTTGCCAAAACACAAGGAGGTATGATAGTAGTAAATAATGGTAAAATCCTTTCCTTCATGCCTTTGCAAATGGCAGGTATTGTTTCTACAGATAATTTTGAAAAAGTTACAGAAAACTTTGAAAACATATCACAAATATTAACCGATAGAGGCTGTAAATTTAAAAAACCTCACCTAATACCTCTTTTCTTACCATTTTTAGCACTTCCATCTATCCGAATACTGTTTAGTGGTTTAATTGATGTAAAAACGCGTTCATTTCTCAAAGTTGTTACTGGATAAAATTATAAAGGGAACATATAAAAAAAATCTGTAAATTAATGGCATCTATTCAACAAACTCCTAACGGTCCAGTTTTAGTATTAAAGGAAAGTGCATTACAGCAAAAAGGCAAAGATGCACAAAAAAACAATATTACTGCTGCCAAATTAGTTGCTCAATTAGTTAAAACTAGTCTAGGACCACGCGGTTTAGACAAAATGTTGGTGGATTCGTTAGGTGATGTGACAATTACAAACGACGGAGCCACTATTCTAAAAGAAATTGACGCTCAGCATCCAGCTGCAAAAATGATGGTCGAAGTTTCTAAGACAATTGATACTGAGGTAGGTGATGGAACAACATCTTCTGTAGTTATTGCAGGTTCTATGTTAGAAAAGGCAGAAAAACTACTTGAAAAAAATATTCATTCCACAGTAATTATTGATGGATATCAAAATGCTGCTGAAAAAGCTCTTGAATTGTTAAAAGGATTGGCAAAAAAAATACAGGCTGATGACCATGAATCATTAACCAAAATTGCAAAAACCAGTATGCAGTCCAAATTAATTTCTGAAGATAGTGTTGGTTTGTCTAAACTAGTTGTTGATTCTATTCTAAAAATTGCACGTAAAGATGGTGAAAACTATTCAGTTGATCTTGATAATCTAAAAGTAGAAAAAAAATCAGGTGGTTCTATCGATGATACAACTTTAATCAAAGGTATAGTTCTTGATAAGGAAATTGTTCATAGTGGCATGCCAACAAAGATAGAAAAGGCAAAAATTGCACTTGTTAATGCTGCTCTTGAAGTAGAAAAAACTGAAATGAGTGCTGAAATTAGGATTTCTGATCCAACTCAAATGCAAATGTTCTTGGAAGAAGAAAATAGAATGCTCAAAGACATGGTTGAAAAATTACATCAAGTAGGTGCCAATGTTCTAATCTGTCAAAAGGGCATTGATGACATAGCACAACATTTTCTATCTAAACATGGAATTTTAGCTGTACGAAGAGTAAAAGAAAGTGATATGACTAAATTAACAAAAGCTACAGGTGGAAGAATCACTACTAATCTTGATGATATAACTACTAATGATCTTGGAAGCGCTGATATTGTAAAACAAAAAAAGGTTGAATCTGATAAATGGGTATTCATCGAAGGCTGTAGAAACCCACATTCAGTAACAGTTCTAATCAGAGGAGGTTCACAAAGAGTTGTTGATGAAGTTGACCGCTCAATTCATGATGCCTTAATGGTTGTAAAAGATGTAATTGAAACTCCATCTATCGTAGCTGGAGGTGGTTCGCCTGAAGCATATCTATCTTCAAAATTAAAAGAGTGGGCTGATACATTTGATGGTAGAGAACAATTAGCGATTAAACAATATGCTGAATCCTTAGAAGCTATTCCATTAACAATAGCTGAAAATGCTGGAATGGATCCAATTGATACTATTATCTCTCTCCGTGCAAGGCAAGCTGGTGGTAAAAAAAGTATTGGAATTAATGCAAAGGAGGGTAAGATTGGTGATATGTATTCATTAGATATTGTAGAACCACTAGTAGTGAAAGAACAGATTATCAAATCAGCCACTGAAACTGCATGCATGATTCTCAGAATAGATGATGTAATCTCTATTTCTGGTGGTAGTGCTGGACCAGGCGGTCCAATGGGATAATTATAGATTTTTTACCAAAACTTCAAAACTTACGCAATAAACTGTACTTGTGCATAAAATAGGAATTGATCTAGGTGGAACTAAGATTGAAGGAATTTTAGTGGATGAAAAATTTAATTTAATTGAACGTAAACGCATTGAAACCCATCAAGAGAATGGTTATGATTCTATTGTAAAATCTATTACATCTTTGGTAAGTGAATTAAAATCTAAAACAAATGTAGATACATCAGTTGGTGTATGTACGCCAGGTATCAGTGATATCAACTCTGGGCTAATTAAGAATAGTAATACACAATGTCTTATTGGAATGCCGTTAAAAACAGATATTGAAAAAAGGTTAGGCCACAAAATTTTTATGGAAAATGATGCAAATTGTTTTGCCCTTGCCGAATCGTCCTTGGGTGCTGGAAAAGGATACAATATAGTTTTTGGAGTAATATTAGGAACAGGTGTTGGTGGAGGAATAGTAATCAACGGATCGTTACATAAGGGTAGAACAAATATTGCTGGAGAATGGGGACATCACACATTACATCCTAATGGAAGACAGTGTTATTGTGGAAAACAAGGATGTGTTGAGACGTATATTAGCGGTCCAGCACTAGAGAATAATTGGTCAGTACTTACTGGAAAAAAAGAATCATTACAAATCATAACTGAAAATCATTCTGATGAAAAGAAGGAAGAGTGGAAAAGAAATTTTTTAGAAAATTTTGGAATTGGTATTGCAAACGTAATTGACATCTTAGATCCTGATGCCATTATTTTAGGTGGAGGAGTTTCTAACATTCCATTCCTATATGATGAGGGTAAAAAGATGATATTTGAGAAGGTGTTTAGTGATTCAGTTGATACACCAATTCTAAAAAATAAACTTGGTGATTCTGCTGGAGTATTTGGTGCTTGTCTACTAGATGATTTGTGATTATTGAGGTTCTATTGTGGCTGGAGGTTTACTTGAGATCACATAGGAAACCCATGTCACTTCATCTATCTCATTTGTTATACGATTACTAATTTTCTCTAATAATTCATTTGGTAGTCTGACCCAGTCAGCAGTCATGGCATCA
The DNA here is from genome assembly GCA_030751155.1 of Candidatus Nitrosopelagicus sp. Lineage (GTDB taxonomy): Archaea > Thermoproteota > Nitrososphaeria > Nitrososphaerales > Nitrosopumilaceae > Nitrosopelagicus. Next base: position 1,149 of record JASMGS010000040.1, on the reverse strand, counting down.
ACTGAATTTACAATTCTAATCATCACAACGTGACCGTATTTTCTTTCATCTCCAACAACACCGACAGCCCTATCATCACCTACTATAGCAAACGCTTGCCAAATATTATCATACAATTCTGCATTCCGTAACTCTTCTTCTACTATTTTACTTGCCATTCTAGTAATCTCTAATTTATGTTGGTTAACTTCACCAATTATTCTTACAGCAAGACCAGGACCTGGAAATGGATGGCGCTTGATCAAATTTTCTGGTACATCAAGAATCTTTGCTACCTTTCTTACTTCGTCTTTATACAAATCACGTAATGGTTCTAAAACCTTAAGTTCTAACCAATCTGGTAATCCTCCTACGTTATGATGTGTTTTGATCACAGATGCAGGTCCTTTTGACACTCCACTTTCAATTACATCAGGATAAAGTGTTCCTTGTGCAAGCCATGTAAACGGACCATTATCTTTTGCAAACTCGGTAAAAATTTTAACAAATTCTTCTCCAACAATCTTTCTTTTTGCCTCTGGATCCACTACACCATTTAATTCTGATAAAAATTGTTTTCCTGCATCTATCTTTACAAAATTGATTTTAAAATTATTTACAAACATATTTTCTATTTCCTCTACTTCGTTCAGTCTCAAAAGACCATTATCAACAAAAATGCATTTTAATTTATCTCCAATTGCTTTATGGATTAATAATGCAGTAACAGTAGAATCAATTCCTCCACTAACTCCACACAAAACATTTCCATCTAATTTACTAATATTTTCGATTGAATTTTCCACAAACTGTTCCATACTCCAGTCTTGCTTGGCATCACAAATTTTCAAAACGAAGTTTTTTAGAATTTCAATCCCTTTTTCTGTATGAACGACTTCAGGATGAAATTGTATACCATAGACAGTTCTTTCATTATTTGTTATTACAGCACTTTGTGAGTTTTCTGTATGACCAATTACTTCAAAACCTTTTGGTATATTCTCTGCTTCATCACCATGACTCATCCACGCTCTAATAGAGTCACCAATACCTGAAAGAATATCTGAATTATTATCAACTGAAAGAATTGATGAGCCATATTCTTTTTTTGCTCGCTTTACTTGGCCGCCAAAATTATTGACAATTATCTGATGACCATAGCATATTCCT
>JASMGS010000039.1 GCA_030751155.1 Candidatus Nitrosopelagicus sp. | reverse complement strand
TACACATCTATCTCCATCTGTAAACCCTCCAAAATTATGTATGTTTGTTGTAGGTTTTGCTTGCGTTGTACCTATACAATTTTTGAAGTTTTTTGTAAAACCAAGCTTTTCAGAATTATCACCATGTGCATGTACAACCATTATTGTATTTGTTCTACCAGCTTTTTTCAGCGATTTGATATCACCATCAAGATCAGTAACCACAATATCAGGCTTCAAACCATTTTCAATTATTGCTTGCGTAGCGCCATCAGCTACAATTTTTGTAATTTTTTTATATTTCTTCAAAATTGGGATGGAAGATGGTAATGACGGACCGGCACCAACTATGAAAACAGGTTTATTCTCTATCAAACGTCTAATTTTTACAAGATCTACTTTTTTTGGTAGTATCGAATCTAATAGTCTGCATGATTGATTATCATTATTCCTTGAATAACCAAATTCTTTCAGAATTTCTCTATATCTTGATTCCCAACCTACAATTGTCATATGACTCAAATTAGCAAGGATCATGATAAATTGTGTGAATAAATTAGGAACTATTTCAGTGGGGGGCTCTAATCCTGTAAGAATAATGGGGATTTTAAACACAAGTCCTGAATCATTCTATAAGAAATCTATCTCCATTTCCAAACAAAAAATTATTGATACAGTTAACAGAATGCAGGAGGAAGGAGCAGATTTTATTGATATCGGTGGCATGTCAACAGCACCATATCTATCAACAATGATAACAGAAAAAATGGAGATAAATCGTATCATCAAAGGAATTAAGATTGTTCAGCAGCATTCTAACTTGCCTATTTCTGTAGACACATGTAGATCATCTGTAGCAAAAGAAGCTTTGGAATTAGGTGTTGATATAATCAATGACATTACAGGATTAAAATATGATCCATTAATGCCAAAAATTGTTGAGAAATATTCACCTTCATTGATCTTATGTGCATATAGTAAAAAAACCATAACTGGTAACCAAGTACAGAAAACAAAAAATTTGTTACAAGAAAGTCTGAATATATCTAAATCTGCGAATATTTCCCAATCACAAATTGTTTTAGATCCAAGTATAGGATTTTTTAGAAATAAGGGTAAAAAATCTGCAATATTTACTAAAATAAATTCTGATTCGATTCAACGTGACTTAACAATTTTGCAAAATTTAAGAGCGATAAAATTGAATAAGCCAATTCTCGTTTCTGTATCAAACAAATCGTTTCTTGGTAAAATACTGGAAAAAGAAAATCCATCAGATAGACTTTATGGTTCACTGGCTGCAGAGGTTATATCTGTTCTAAATGGAGCACACATAATACGCACGCATAATGTAAGTGAAACAAAAGATGCAGTAACCATTGCTCAAAGATTATCATGAATACAAGAAAGGCTTATAACGGTTTTTTTTTCTAAGGTATGAGGTTTCATGAGCATAAGAGAAGGATTAACATTCGACGATGTCCTTCTTGTACCCAAATTTTCAGATATAGTTAGTCGTTCACAAACCGATTTAACTACACAACTTTCTAGAAACATCTCGATTAACATTCCAATGATCAGTGCTAACATGGATACAGTAACTGAATCAACAATGGCGGTAACAATTGCACGTGAAGGTGGTATAGGAATAATTCATAGATTTTTAACTATACAAGAAGAAGTTGATGAGATTCATAAAGTTAAACGTGCTGGAAGTGTAATCATAGAAAATCCATATCTGATTAATCCTGAACAAACAATTCAAGATGCTTTTAAAATTATGAATGAAAAGCAGGTATCAGGACTTTTAGTTACTGATTCTAGCTCTAAGCTAATAGGTATTCTTACTGAGCGTGATGTCTTATTTGAGCCAGTTGATTGTTCTAAATTAGTTAAAGATCTGATGACAAAAGATGTTGTTAGTGCAAAATCCGGCATTGATTTTCAACAAGCTAAAGAAATTTTAAAAAATAATAGAATTGAAAAATTACCCTTGACTGACGAAAATAACCAAATCAAAGGTCTCATAACTAGCCAGGATATTTCAAATTTAGAAAAATATCCTAATGCATCAAAAGATGAAAAAGGTCGTCCACTTGTTGGTGCGGCAGTTGGAGTTAAGGGTGATTTTATGCAAAGGACTGAAGCATTACTTGATGCTGGTGTCGATGCTATTGTTGTAGATATAGCGCACGGTCATAGTGAAAATGCCATAAACACAGTAAAAAATATCAAAAAAGCATTTCCCAATTGTGAATTAATTGCTGGAAATGTTGCCACAGCACACGGTACGGAAGATTTGATTAAAGCTGGTGTCGATGCGGTAAAAGTTGGCGTTGGCTCTGGTTCTATTTGTATAACTAGGGTTATCACTGGTTCAGGTGTTCCACAATTAACAGCAGTTTTGGATTGTGCAAAAATTGGTAATGAACATAACATACCAATTATCTCTGATGGTGGAACAAGAACTTCTGGAGACGCCACAAAAGCATTAGCGGCTGGAGCACATTCAGTCATGATAGGAGGTATTTTAGGTGGAACTGATGAAAGCCCAGGCTCGACAATTTCAAAAAATGGCAAACGCTTTAAGATTTATCGTGGAATGGCTTCCTTGGGCGCTTCACTGGGAAGAAAATCAAAAGATAGTGGTAACGCTGGACTAACAGATGACTTGAATGATTATGTAGCTGAAGGTGTAGAAGGTATGGTTCCGTATAGAGGAAGTGTAACCGATATTATTACTCAAATGACAGGAGGAATTCGTTCAGGGTTAAGTTATTGTGGTGCACATAACATTCAACAAATGCAAAAAAATGCAGAATTTATAAAAATATCTAGAGCTGGATTTGCTGAAAGCCAGCCTCATGATGTTGATGTCATGTAGTTAGTTTTTTATTCAGCCTTTTGGAATTTTTTTTATGTTAAGCAAATACACAATTATCGGTTTAATTGTCGGTTGTGTAATTTGTGGACTCGGCATAGCTTCTCTAGTTGATTCATTGGCATATCCCAATGAAATTAGAGAAACCAATGATACTTTTGGAGTAGGTGATTCTGATAGAATTAGATTTAATGCACCTGCTGACTCGGTTCAAATGTTAGAAATAACTGGAGATACATTTGATGTGAAGATCTTTACTCCAAACGAAAAAAATAATGTTGATAATAGCTATAAAGGAAAAGCAACTTTTTCATGGACAAATACAGATTCTGGAGAAAACTTGATTCAAATTCAAAATACTGGCAAATCTGAATTCAATATATCTGGATCATTTGAGTTATCCCGTGATCCATTATTTTTCACATATCATATACTGGTGATCATAGCGGGTATTGTTGTTATCGGATTCAGTGCAGCATTTAGCGCAAGAAAACCACGAGGATTCTAATCAAGGTTTGTCATAGGATACGTACCTAAAATTTTAAGAAAAGAGGAATTTCCTTTTATTTTTTGCAACATTTCTTTAATCATAGAATCGTCCTGACTACCTTCAAAATCAACATAGAAGTTGTACTCCCAAGCTGTATTTTTGTTTGGTCTGGATTCTATCTTTGTCAGGTTTATTTTGTACGTAGCAAACTCCTTGATGATTTGATATAGAGCACCGGCCTCATGTTTTACAGAAAAAATAATTGAAGTTTTCTTCTTTGACGAATCATTCTGTTTGGACATAAGTGAATCTTCATTGGATTCTTTAGATAATACAAGAAATCGTGTATAATTATTTCTATTATCTTCAATTCCCTGTTTAATTACAGGAACACCAAAAATTTCTGCAGCATTCTTACTTGCAATACATGCTACATTATTTTTATTCAAATCTTTGATGATCTTAACACTCCCGGCGGTATCATAAGATGGAACAGTTTTTAATGAATTTTCTTGAATGAATTTTCTACATTGACCTAACGCTTGCGTATGGGAATAAACTATGTCAATATTTTCAAGTGAACCAGTTCCTATAAGACAATGTCGTATTCGATGATATATTTCTCCAACAACGTCAAGATTCACTGTTACCAACAAGTCATTACTTTCACCTACACTTCCTTCAAGTGAATTTTCAACAGGCAAAACAGAGTAATCACTCATGTCATTTTCTGTGTTTTTTAATGCATCAGCAAAAGTAGTACATGGAATTGTATCTATTGTATTATCAAAGAAGGAAATAGATGCGGCTTCACTATATGCTCCCCGTTCACCCTGGAACGAAACACGTGTCATATTTCACTCTCTCATTTTTAAAAAATTGCTTTGTAAAAAATCAGTAGATATTTTTCTATCATCTGTCCAACCACATTCAATACATTTCACAATATCACGAAATAGTACAACATCTTGACCACACTTTCTACATTTTGTAAATAATACTCCTAGTTCTTTATCTTGTATTGTTGCATGTATAACTCCATTTAGAGTTCCTATCACTCTCGCTTTCACTATATCTTTTATTAGTGCAGGACTTCTTTTACGAAGATTTCTAATTGAGCAAATACACTCAACTTGTGATTTTACTGGTTTACCATTTATGTAATTAATTAACACTGCAATCATTGATGGTGTTACCATTTCAATTGTACCAATAATAATATCATCTGTCTTTGGTACTGACAGTACTTTTTGATTTTCTACATCAATCAAACGTTCTTTTTTATTCATTTCACTTTTACCAACTATCATAGATCTTATCAACCCATCATCATCATAGCTATTTTTACCCGCTTCACATTCTTCAATTAAAGCAATTTTATCTCCTGGTAATACCGTGTCTGACATGTTTAGTTTTTTAAATTATAATTATTAATTGTTTACAGCCAATGATTTCTCTCAAAGTACTCACCAATCTCTTCTTTTCTGAGTACCTTTAGGAGAGATAGAGCTTGGGGAGTTGATAAGACTGGTTTATCGAACTTGTTATCAGTTGAAATTCTAGGACATGCCACTTGAATAAATGCATCAATATCCTTTAGGTTTTGTAACCTTTCATTTGTGATATCTGTAAGTGCTATAAGATGAACAGTTTTACCGCAGTCTTCTAATTCTTTTTTGAATTTCAGGGCAGTCAGTTTAGAAAGTTGACCCTCTTTCAGCCCAACTATAACACCAAAAGTTTCAGCATCAGCTGCTTTGTAAATTTCTAAGGTAGCTCTCTTTTGCATTTTTTTAGCAAATTCCGTTACTTCTCTTACTTCGTTGAAGTATGGATCTAAAATGTAAGTTGGTTTGTTTGTAGCCAAAGCAATACCAGCTGCATGGAAATTACTCTGACCTAAAAAAATATTGGCGTCAACATCATTTTTAATTTCTGTCGCAGGATA
>JASMGS010000038.1 GCA_030751155.1 Candidatus Nitrosopelagicus sp. | reverse complement strand
AGCTTTGCATCTCTTGGTAGATTTCTAATCTTCGAGTAGTGAAACTCATGTGCACGAAACTTTGCAGTTGGTGAAACAAAACAATTTGATCTGATTCTCCCTTCAGTATAGTTTAATGTCATTTTTTTTGTCATATGAGTTTCTGCGTCGAACAATCCTACCATCTTGTACTTTTTTTTCCCAAAGCTTATCAATTTAGTAAGATACATCAACCCTCCACATTCGGCATAAATTGACGTTCCTTCTTCAGCACGTTTTTTTATCATCTTCCTCATTGTTGTGTTCCTTTCAAGTGATTGCCCCAAAACTTCAGGAAATCCACCACCAATGTAGATTAAATCACAGGCTGGAATTTTTTTGTCATTTATAGGGCTAAAAAATTTTAGTTTTGCACCTTCTCTACGTAATGCTTCAAGATTATCATGATAGTAAAAATTAAACGAACTGTCTAGTGCTACTGCTACCGTAGCTATTGATTTTTTGAATTTTTTTGGCTTCATCTTTGGCAGTTCTGGCACACTTTTACAAATCTGAATTATTTTGTTAATATCAAGATTATCAGAAATCTCGCGTGATACTTTTCTAATCTTGTTTTGCAGTGATTTTTGTTCCCTTACAGGAATGAGACCTAAATGTCGTGATTCCATACTCTCAGAATTTTTTGGGATAAATCCAAGTATGGGAATTTTTAGATTTGTGAGAGCCTGTCTGCACATGTTTTCGTGTTTCTTGCTGCCAATTCTGTTCAAAATTATTCCAACTATCCTAGAATTACGATGAAACTTTGCAAACCCAAGCGCAGTTGCTGCAATAGAACGCGCAGCTTTACTTGCATCTAAAACTAAAACTGTTGGAGCTTTTAGTAGTGACGCAACGTGGTGTGTACTTGCAAAGTTTGTCTTTCCACCAAATCCATCATAATAACCCATAACACCCTCAACTATAGAAATGTCAGATGTAGAATTTTTTACAAAACTTTGGACAAGCTCATTTTTGCCCATCAACCAAACGTCCAAATTTTTTGCATTGTTTTTTGATATTGAAGATAGATAGCTAGGATCAATATAATCTGGTCCAACCTTAAATGGCTGAACTGTGTAACCACATTTTTTAATACCATAAATTATTGCGGATGTGATCGTTGTTTTGCCCACACCGCTAGTTGCTCCAGCAATGATTAATCTTGGAATTTTCAATTCTTAACCTATGAATTTCATCTAGTATCAATCTTTTTAGTTAGATAAAATTCAAACTAGATATGGGTGAAAAAGGCCTAGTAATTGTCTATACTGGAGGTGGTAAGGGGAAAACTTCAGCTGCATTGGGTCTTGTTCTTAGGGCAGTAGGCTATAACCACAAGGTTTGCATGATCCAGTTTGTCAAAGGCTCATGGCATTATGGTGAATTGGATAGTGCTAAACGGTTGGAACCAGAATTTGAGTTGGTTACTGCAGGTAAGGGATTTGTAGGAATAATAGATGATAAAAGTCCTCGGGAAGATCATGTGAAAGCAGCAAATGATGCACTTACTATTAGTAAAGAGAAAATTTTGTCTGGCAAATATGATGTTGTAATATTAGATGAGATTAACTATGCAATTCAATTAGAATTAGTAAGCCTGAACGATGTTTTAGAAATTATAAAATCAAAACCTGATGAACTTGATCTTGTACTTACGGGTAATCTATGTCCATTAGGTAAGGGAGATGTTCAAAGTACTGCAGCTGAAAAAATAATTGAAGTAGCTGACCTTGTAACTGAGATGAAGGAGGTAAAACACCCGTTCAAATCTGGTATAAAAGCAAAAAAAGGAATAGATTTTTGATCAGCAACAATAAATTAGCTAGTAAAAAAATTAGAATGAATGTCAACTGAGATGCAAGAATTCCCCGATGAGGGTGAAATTGTAGTTGTAACAGTCACAAAGATAGGTGACCATGGGGCTTATGTCGGCCTCGATGAGTATAATAGCATTCAGGGCTTTTTACATATTTCAGAAATTGCTCCTGGATGGGTACGAAATGTTCGGAAATATGTAACGGAAGGAGAGAAAAAAGTTGTACTTGTAAAGAAGATTAGAAAAGCTAAGGGAGAAATTGATTTATCATTAAGACAGATTTCAAAGGATCAACAAAAAAAGAAGCTCCTTGATGTCAAGCGACATGAAAAAGGGAAAGGGATTATTAAAAATATACAAGACAAGGCAAAGTTATCAGAGAAACAAATTGAAGAAGTAGAAGATAAAATTTTTTCAAAATATGATTCCGTTTATGATGCAGTAATAGATATTGGTACAAATGGAATCAAAGTTTTCGATACATTTGGTTTACCACGAGAAACATTAGATGTAATTGAAGAAGTTTCATCCAAAATTAAACTTCCATCAGTAGAAATCAGAGGTGTATTAGAAATATCTGATAGCAGTTTTAATGGAATTGAAAATATAAAGAAGCAATTGCAAGATGCAGAACAGAAAGGTGGTGTAGAAATATTATACATCGGTGCTCCAAAATATAGAATGAGTGTGAGAGCACCAGACTTTAAATCTGCAGAAAGAACATTAAAACCAATTTTAGAAGATTTGCAAAAAAACATTGAAAAAAATAAGGGAACTTTTGTATTTACAAGAGAAGAATCTAAAAAAACTAGGGGAGATTAATGCGATTTCAATTAAGAAAATGTTCTGTATGTCATAGATATACACTAAAAAATGAATGCCTAAAATGTAATAATCCTACCAAGTTAGTACATCCTGCAAAATTTTCTCCTGATGACAAGTATATGAGATTGCGGATGGAAAAAAACAGTAATTTGGATTCTACTAAATAATCTTAATCAGGGTGCGTATGTGCCTGTTAGTTGTGTCTGTTCTAAGATGTGACCTTCCATTGCTTTTTCAAGATCTGCCTTTGTAGACTTGTCTGGAAGATCCAGTCTGGTATCTAATGCGTAAAGTTTGAAGACATATGTGTGCCTTTTGTCAGGCGGTGCTGGTCCACCATATCCTCGTTCACCAAAATCTGTCACACCTTCTGGGTCATCAATATATCCATCTACTTGTCCTGTGTCGGGATTAATATTCCAAATAACCCAATGCACCCAAACCTTTCCAACAGCTCCCATTGCATCTGGATCATCCATAATGAGAGCTAAGGATTTTGTTCCCTCAGGTTTTCCACTGATTGTTAATGGAGGTACTTCATTTCCGTTCTTATATCCACATTCTCGTGGTATTTCACCACCATCAGTGAAAGCAGAACTTGTAAGTTGAAGGTCTCCCATTTGCTTAATTTTGTATTATATTGCTGTTAAATTTTACTAGGATTCCAAAACAATTTTGTCGTTTGAAAATGATATAATTGTACCATTTAGATTTTTTATTTTATTTTTCAGCTCGTTGTCCATTGTTGCAACCATTCCTCCATGTTTTTGGATATATTCGGAAATTGCATTGTCAGCAAATTTACCTAATATCTCGATATTTTTCATATCACGCACAAATTCAAGTGTTTTTGATGCGTCATCTTGTTTGTTTTGGTTTTTTGTAAGTTGTTCTAATTCATTTAATACCACTAAAGGAACTACAAATTCAATATTACCAATTTCAGAATATATGGAATCAAGATTTTTGATATTTCTAGTGGCTAGATGAATTAGAAAACTTGTATCACAGATAACATCAACCAACTATTCCTGCCCCAATGAGTCTCCATCTATCTGCAATTCTTCTACTAAGTGCAACATTTGATCCCTCAAAAAGACAAATTGGTCTTTTAAATTCCACTTCAATGTCATTGGATTTTACTTTCTTTACTTTTGCAGGTACTGGTGCTGTTCCTACACTAACTCTTAACAATTCATCAGTTCTGATCGGTGCTACTTTTGTTTCTGTAACAGATCCAACAGCCATATCAAACAAATTTATGCTTAGTTTTACGTTTGTTGTATTTTCTGGGAGTGTATCCGGCTTTCCAATTATTGAACCTATCAACGAATCACTTCTTGAAAGAGAAGGATCAAGTTTTGTTCCTATAGCAACCAAGCCTCCGGGTTTAACAGAATCTACTAAACCAGCTCCTGTACCCAAGGAAACTATCTCCGTTTGTATGGATTGATAAGATTTTTTCCTACCATCTAATAATCCTGGTTTAATCTCGATTTCATCTCCAACTGAAAATTTACCCTGGGTTAGACTGCCTCCAATGACTCCACCTTTGAGATTTTTTATTTTTGAACCTGGTTTATTGATATCAAAAGATCTTAAAACATGCATTACAGTATTTTTGGATTCATCTCTTTCTGGAGTTTCAATTGTTTCCTCAATAGCTCCAATCAACGCATCAACATTAAGAGATGATTGTGCTGATACTGGAATTATTGGTGAATCTGCATGTTTTGTACCCTTGACAAATTTAGTGATTTCAGAAAAATTTGATAAAGCATCTTGGTATGATATCAAGTCAACCTTATTTTGAACAATTACAATTTGTTTAATGCCTAATGTTTGTAAGGCTAAAAGATGTTCTTTTGTTTGAGGTTGTGGTACCTTTGAGTTTGCAGCAACCAAAAGCATTGCACCATCAATTAATGCAGAACCTGAAAGCATGTTAGCCATCAAACTTTCATGCCCAGGACTATCAACAAAGCTTACCACTCTTGATAATTCGCTTTCTTTTCCACAGTTTGGACATTTGGGCTCGGTAGAATAACCTAGTGGTGATTCACATTTTTTACATTTGTAGAATGCTGCGTCTGAATAACCAACACGTATGGTGATACCTCGTTTGAGTTCTTGGCTATGTACGCTTGTCCAAGACCCAGTAAGAGCCTGAATTAGAGTAGTTTTTCCATGATCTACATGACCTGCCGTACCAATATTGACGCATGGTTGCTTTCCATATTTTTTTATGTACCAATCAGGAAGTGTGTCTTTCCAGTGCATTAAGCAAAATTGTAAATCGTAATATGTTAATCTATGCCTTTTTTTCCTTAGGTTCTTTCTTTGGAGCTTCTTTCTTTGGAGCTTCTTTCTTTGGAGCTTCTTTCTTTGGAGCTTCTTTCTTTGGAGCTTCTTTAGGAGCTTCTTTAGGAGCTTCTTTAGGAGCTTCTTTAGGAGCTTCTTTAGGAGCTTCTTTAGGAGCTTCTTTAGGAGCTTCTTTAGG
>JASMGS010000037.1 GCA_030751155.1 Candidatus Nitrosopelagicus sp. | reverse complement strand
GCAGTATTTGCTGAAAAGGGAAGTTTTGTGGACGAAGTTAAATTTATTCAATATTTAGATGAAAATACAGCATTAGAAGAAGTTCGTTACGGTAATTTGGATATTTATTATTCTAGAATTTCCTCAGATAGAATTGAAAGTCAAGATAATAGAGACGGAATACAGGTTTTTGCATCTAGTGGCGGATCATACAGTATTCTTGTTAATCCAGCCATTTCTGACAAATTTAATCCGTTTTCAATCACTGATGTAAGATTTGCATTAAATTATTTAGTGGATAGAAATCTCATTGTTAATGAACTATTAGGAGGTCATGGTAAACCTATGATTTCTAATTATGGAATGTATGCTGCTGATTATCTTTCTATTATTGATGAGATTGAATCATTTCATTTTGAATACAATCCATCTTATGCAAATGATCTAATTACTGACGCACTTGAAAATGCCGGTGCTGAAAAAATTCATAATACATGGTACCATGATGGGAAACAAATTGAAATATCATTTTTTATACGTAGTGATGATCCTATCAGGAAATCTATTGGTGAGATTTTATCATATGAACTAGAAAATATTGGGTTTAAAGTGAAGAAAGATTTTGGTGATCTGAATAAGGCATTTGTTGTAGTGTACGGTTCAAATCCTGCCATGCAAAAATGGCATCTTTATACTGAAGGTTGGGGCAGCTCTGGATTTTCAAAATATGACTCAGTTGGACTCGCACAAATGTATTCTCCATGGTTTTCTAACATGCCAGGTAATAATGATCCTACTTACTGGAATTACAAAAATGACTATATTGATACGTTAACACAAAAAATCTATATCGGTGATTTCACATCTGCACAAGAAAGAACATCTTTGATAGAAGAAGCAACAAAAGAAGGTGTTAATGAATCTGTAAGAATATTTCTTGCTAGTAAAACAGATCAATTTATTGCAAATGAAAATGTTGATGGTGTTATCAATGCATTAGGTGCAGGAATTACAACAAGATTTACACCAATAAATGCAAACTCTGACACCAATTCATTGGTTATAGGAGTTAAGCAAATTTATCAAGGCGCATGGAATCCAATTGCTGGTTTTAGTGATACATACAGTAATCAAGTATGGCTGAATCTATATGACCCGGGAGTTTTCAGTCATCCATTTACTGGAAAGATCATTCCAATTCGTACAGGATGGGAGGTTGAAAATTTTGGCAATGATAAAAAAATATCAGTACCTGAAGACGCAATCATCTGGGATATAGACAATCAAAACTGGAAAAAAGTAGGAAGTGATCAATATGCAATAAGTAAAATTACATTTGATTTGATTCTTGGTGATTGGCATCACAATCAGAAGATGGATCTGAATGATATCTTGTATTCGATATATTTTCTATCAGAATGGGGTTCTGCACCATATGAAAATGATAAAACATATGATTCTGAATACTCTGCACAAGCAATACAAAACGCCAAAACATTAATCGGAATAAAACCATTAGATGATAACACAATTGAGGTTTATGTTGATTATTGGCATTTTGATAAAGCTGAAATTGCTGGATGGGCAGCCCCTTGGAGTAGTATGCCTTGGGAGATTATGGCATCCATGGAAAGTGCAGTTCTTGATGGGAATGTATCTTTTTCACGTTCAGGGGCAGTTATCAAAAATGTAAACTGGCTTTCGCTTATAGTTCCAAACGATTCTCAAATAATACGACAGCATCTAATTGAATTGAAGGAGTCAGGCCATGTTCCATCATCATTACAAGGTTCTGAACATGATTGGGAATATTTTGAAGGAAGGTATGATGCTGCAATCAATTGGATAGACCAAAACAATCATGCCGTTATCAGCAATGGTCCATTTTATCTTGATAATTATTCTCCAGAATCAAGGACAATCACTATTAATTCATTTGATTCTCACGAATATCCTTTTGAATCAGGTAAGTGGGAAAAATTTGAACAGGTTAAATTTCCAAAAATTACCAATGTGAAAATTTCAGATGTTGTAAATTCAGGTGAATCAGTATCGATTTATGTTGAGACATCAGACTCTTCACAGGTTCATTACTTTATTTTGGATCCTCGAGGTGAGATCAATATATCAGGAACTAGTCCAGTTGATAATAATTCATCCGAAATTGTACTATCAAAATCTGAAACATTAGAACTTGATATGGGAACTAACACCATCAAAATTTTTGCTTCGTCTGATGAGATATTAAGACCAGATGATTATAGTACAGCATTTCTTGTAGTTGATGGTGAAACTAGTTTTCCAACGGTTCCTATTTCTGAGGCAGAATCTAGATCTGAGGGTACATCATACACTGGTATTGTTTTAGCAATAATTGGTGCAGTGATAGTTGGAATAATTGTGTACATACGAAGAAAAAGAAAGGCGAAACTATCTAATGTTAAAACTTCTTAAGACCTAGCAAGTTTTCTGGCCAATCACAAACAGTGTGCCAAACTCCCTTTTCCACTTCGCTCTATGTTTTGTGTCTTTAACTTGTCTTGTAGTGGTCTTAAAATCAGCTTCGTTGAACATCTTTTTCCATTCAGTTTTAGAACGCAAGTCCATTGG
>JASMGS010000036.1 GCA_030751155.1 Candidatus Nitrosopelagicus sp. | reverse complement strand
CAATGCAGAATTTTTCATACATTGTTGAAGACGAATCTACACATGAGGCAATTGTGATTGATCCATCATGGGATTTGGAAAAGTTAACTGAAATTATCAGCGAACAAAACCTCAACACTAAGTACATCGTTAATACTCATTGGCATGATGATCATACCAGAGGAAATGAGGAACTAGCAAAAGAGCTCAGTGTAAAGATTGTTCAGCATAATGCATCACAACTAAAAAATGACTTGATAGTTTCAGATGGGGATTCCATAAAATTTGGCTGTTCTGAACTTGCCGTGTATCACACACCTGGACATTCTAAAGACAGTATTTGTCTTGTAGGTGATGGAAAAATTTTTTCAGGCGATACCTTGTTTGTAGGAAACTGCGGTCGTATTGATTTACCAGGCGGTAGTGCAAAGGAACTTTATCATAGCCTTTTTGATGTAATAGCAAATTTTACTGATAATTTGATTTTGTATCCAGGTCATGATTACGGTTCATCTTCAACATCAACTATAGGAAAGGAAAAACAGACGAATCCTATAATGCAAAGAATATCTGAAGCAGAATTTATTCAACGGATGAGTGGTTAATTATATCTGATATCGAAATCCACTGTAATGAAGAAAAAGGGAAAAAATTCATAAAAGATGTAGAACAGAAACGATTCCTCTTCTCATTTGTGCTTTCTTATACGGAAACATGTGAAATTCCTGGAATTACTGTAGCAGGCGCTAATACCGATTTTATTAAATTTACTCCACCTGCAGACGCGGAGTTTCTTCATTATGGATATTGTAAAAGTATCGATATAATTCCAATGACGCCTGATGGAAAGCCAACACCTGCATTGTTGACTAAGGCATCTTTGGAATCAGCAAGCATTCCACAAGTAATTATTAATGCTGGAAGTAAAATTTCTCCAAAACTTCCATATTTTCAAACTGGTATAACTCATGGTAAAAATATAGCCATAGAACCAGCATTTGAGCAATCTAATGTTGTGCAAGCTATTGACTATGGTAGAATACTAGGTAGAACACTTGCTTCATCTACTGACTGTCTCATAATTGGTGAAAGTGTTCCTGGTGGTACAACTACTGCACTTGCTGTTTTGAAAAGTTTGGGAGTTGATGCACATGTGAGTTCAAGCATGCCAGAGAACCCACAATCATTAAAAAATGAAGTTGTTGCAAAAGCATTAGCACGTTCTGATTCTAAAGAACCATATGATGTGATAGCCAATGCGGGTGATCCTATGATACCCTTTGTTGCGGGTATGCTAAGTACAGCATCTAAAATTACAAATGTAATTCTTGCAGGTGGAACTCAGATGGCTGCAGTTCTTGCCATAGGAAAATCATTAGGATATGATCAAAATAAGGTTGCATTAGGAACTACGTCATACGTAATTGATGATAAAAATGCAAATTTATTGGATATAATAAAATCAATTTCTGATATTCCTGTATTATCAATAGATCCAAAATTGAATGATTCGAAGTTTGATGGTTTACGTGCTTATTCAAAAGGATTTGTAAAAGAAGGAGCTGGAGCTGGTGGCAGCATGATTTCTTCAATTCTTAAAACTGGTATATCATCAAAAAAATTATTAGAGTTGGTTGATAAAGAGTATACACGAATTACTACTTCACAGTAACTGATTTTGCTAAATTTCTTGGATAGTCAGGATCTGTTTTCTTTTCTAATGCAGAGTAATATGACAGCAATTGAATTGGAACAATTTCAATTAAGGGGTATAGCGCCTCATCAATTGGAGGTATATCAATCCAATAATCATAAACATTACTTTTTTTGTCTGATATTCCAATAATTTTTGCACCTCTAGCTTTGATTTGGTTGGCACTGTTCAATGTATCATTATAAGTTGAATCATTCGGATTAATTATTATCACATATACATTTGAATCCATTAGAGCTAATGGACCATGTTTTAATTCACCTGCAGGTATTCCTTCAGCATGAATGTATGTAAGTTCCTTTAGTTTGAGTGCAGCTTCCTTAGCAATTGGAAGGTGAATTCCTCTCCCAAGAACGTAAATATCTGATACATCTTTAAGACTTTTTGCTATTTCTTTTATTTTGGAATTATTTGATAGAATTTGTGAGATGGCTGACGAAACTTTTTCCCAGTCTGGGTTTATACAACCGTTACATAGTTGATCACAGATTTTGTATAATATAGATAATTGTGATGTAAAACTTTTTGTTGCTGCAACACCAATCTCCGGTCCACAGTTTAACCCAATTGCTAATGATGATTGTTGTGAAAGGGATGAATTTAGTAGATTCACAATAGATAATATCTTTGCATTTGATTCTTTAGCAATTTTGACTGCTTCTAACACATCAGCACTTTCACCACTTTGTGAGATTGTAATTAGTGTTGAATTAGGTTCAATTTCATTTGGTGAAAATGGTAATTCACTAGAAATTAATGTGTTTATTTTAATTTTTGCGAATTTTGACATGAGATATTTTGTTATTTCTGCAGCATTGTAACTTGTTCCACTTCCAGTAATGTACAAGTTTTTTGCTTGTTTGATGTTATCTACAAACTCTTCAATTTGATTATTATCCACAGCACGTAATATTGTGTCTGGTTGCTCTGAAATCTCCTTTAATGTATAATGAGCAAAATCTCCTTTGTAAACATCAGCAAATTCTTTTGAAACTTTTGTGACTTGATATTTTACTGAAGTTCCATCAAAATCGAAAATATGTATTCCAGAACCATCCACAATCACAAAATCTTCATTATCAACGTAAATTGCATCATCTGTTTTCTCTATGAATCCTAACACATCACTAGACAAATAGTAATTGTCATTTTCTACTCCTACAATTAGAGGCTCATGAAAACGTGCAGCTACAAGAGTGCCATTCTCAAAAATCACAACAAAAGAATAATGTCCTTTTAGATTAGCAACTGTCTTTATGATAGATTGTTTGATATCAGAAGTTTCATCAAAATTTTGTTGAATCAAATTAACAATAACTTCAGTGTCAGTTTCACTCTGAAATTTATAGCCATTTTTTTGTAAATTTGATTTTAGTTCTTCATAATTTTCAATAATTCCATTATGAACAATCGCAATTTTTCCAGAATTACTTAAATGTGGATGAGCATTTTTAGTAGTTACTTTTCCATGTGTTGCCCAACGCGTATGACCTATTCCCATTGAACCATGTAGTTGATCCAGTCCAAGTTTCGCATTTACTTCAGAAACCTTGCCTACTCCCTTTTTGAGAACTAATTTGTTATCTGAGCCTGTTAGAATACCAACACTGTCATAACCCCTATATTCCATTCTTCCGAGTCCACGAACAAGTGCAGGAGCAGCCTTACT
>JASMGS010000035.1 GCA_030751155.1 Candidatus Nitrosopelagicus sp. | reverse complement strand
CGAAATATATCAAACTTTATGAAAGTTAATGGTATGTCTTTTATTAAATAGGTATAATGTAATTTTATAATGAAACTTTCAATTTTAGATCATATAGTTTGTCCAACCTGCGGTTCCAGTTTTAAGCTCAAAATTAAATCACAGTTAAAAAATGAGATTAAAGAAGGTACATTAATTTGTAAAAAGTGTAATGATAAATTCAAAATCTCAAAAGGCATTCCTAGGTTTGTTGTTGATCAAACAAAAGATTTTGTTAGAACAGAAATGGCATTTTCAGAAAAATGGAAAATCCATCATCAAAATCATCATGCAAAAGATTGGATCGAATTTCAAAGGAAGTGGTTTTTGGAAAGATTTGATTGGAAATCATTTAACATGTTCAAGGAATTCCTTAAATCTAAAAATAATATTCTTGATGCCGGAACTGGTATTGGTAATAGCGCAAAGATGTTATCTGTGAATAAATCAACTACCGTATTTGCGCTTGATGCAAGTGATAGTATTGATTTTGCATATAGAAACTATGGAAGTCGTTCTAACATACATTTTATTCAAGCCGACATACGTCAACTTCCATTTAAAAAATCATTTTTTGATTATATTTTCTCAGATCAAGTTTTACATCATACCAAAAATACAGCAACATCTTTCAAATACCTAACAAAATTTTTGGTAAAATCTGGTTTCATCTCAATTTATGTTTATAATAAGAAAGCACCAATTCGCGAATATGTTGATGATTATGTTAGAAAAAAAACTGTCAAGATGTCTGTGGCGGAATGTACTGAATTTTCCAAAGATATGGCATATCTTGGAAAGGCATTATCTAAATTAAAAAAGAAAATAACAATACCACGTGATATTCCATTGTTAGGTGTTAAGGCTGGTACATATGATGTACAAAGATTTGTCTATTGGAATTTCTTGAAATGTTTCTGGGACGAGTCAGATAATTTTCAAAGAAGTGTAGGAGTAAATTTTGATTGGTATTATCCAAAATTTGCTTATCGTCATACTGCATCAGAAGTTAAGAAATGGTTTCGTAATGCAAAATTGAGAATTACAACATTAAAGGAAATTGAAAGTGGAATTAGTGTAACTGGAGTAAAGCGTTAATCATTAACGCATGTCTTTTTTCATCTCATCAATTTTCTTTGAAAATGCTTTTTTTGATTTTTCATTTTTCTTCAGATTTAAAACCTGTCCACATGAACTACATTTGAAAAATTGTTCTAATCCGTCTTCAAATGTAACTCTGAGACAATCATCATTTCCACAATGATAAAATTGTGAGGAATTTTCATAATCAAGTCTTTGTTGAAGTCTATCAGAAATTTTCTTCTTCTCCTTTTCAATAAAATTTTCTACTTCATCTTTTCTAGAACGCCAACGATACACAAACCAACCTTTTCTTTCATCTTTCACCCTAATCCCTGTAATCAATGCTTTACCAAAAAGATCGTAAAGAATCTTTCTGACCATATTAATTCTCAATCCAGTAGAGCTTGCAATTTCTTCATCTGTTGCATCCTGTGCTTTTAGGAGTGATCTAGCAACTTTGAGATATTCGTCACCACCAATCATATTTGCAATTTTTACAAATGGATCTTCATATTTCTCAATCAATAATATCACACAATATATCCTAGTATTAATCCGTTAGTTTATTCATCTGAACAGATTTGCCATGTTCTTGAGGAATTATAACTCTCTCAGAATTTTTAAATTTTAAATCAAATTGTCTTCCTTGTTGAATACGATCTAATAGTATACCAAGAGCACTTATTTCAGAATGTGGCTGGTTACCTATAGCCACATTATAATCTGCAGTATCATAGATTGTTCTAGGAACTTTTTCCGCTCCAACCACAATCAAGAGTTTATCCTCATTTTGTAGTTTAGTTTGAATGTCATTGATATTTTGACCATACATAGTAAGATGAACAATTTTTGTAGCCATATTTTTCTTTTCTCTGATTATTTTTTTCCAATCATCAATCATTTCAATTTCAAAATCACCGCCCCATGTTTTATTGATTTTAGAAACAGTGTCATTTATTTCAGGATTAATTTCATTCATGTATATTTTCTTAGCTCCAAATGATCTTGCCACAAGGGCTACATGAGTTGTAACTCTATCATCTCTTACAACCCGTTGACCAATTCTTAACACTTCAATTTCCATACGCTTTTGTCCCAACATCATTTTTGTTTTCTAATATATTATTTTGAAAATATTCATTAATTAGTTTTTCAAGTTTGTTAATATTTTTTCCAGTAATTGCTGAAATAGCCATCCATTTTTTATTTTCATTAAACTTCAAGTAATTTGCTTTAGATAAAATTTCGTCATCACTTAGTGACTCCGATTTGTTTAAAACAAAAATCATCTTGTTTGGTTCCACGCCAATCTCATTGAGAATTCTGAAGCAGTTTTTGAATTTTTTTTCTAATTGATATAATCCATCATTTGCATCAATTAATACTAGTATGATATCAGCATACAGAAGCTCTTCTAATGTTGATTTGAAAGCTTCAATCATGTATGCTGGAAGTTTGTTGATAAATCCAACAGTATCTGAAATTAATGCCGTCTCTTTACCAATCATTACTTTTCTGATAGTAGTTGAAAGTGTAGTAAATAATGCACTGTTTTCTTCTTTCTGCTCTCCAGTTAATCTATTGAATAATGTAGTTTTTCCAGCTGATGTGTATCCTGCTAATGAAATTATTTTAAAACCCAGACGTTTTCGAGCTTGTCTATGTAATTCACGCTGTTTTCCTGACTTTGCTAATTTTGATTTAATGTTAATCATTCTCCTCTTAATTTCATTATAATACACATCAACTTCAAATGTCCCAAGGCCCATAAAGCCAGGTTGTTCTCCACGTCTTGAAAGCTTGACTTTTTCTTTTGCTCTTGACATTTCATAACGTGTTTGTGCTAATTGTACCTGAAGTTTAGATTCTGCACTAGAAGATCTTTTTTCAAATATTTGTAAAAGTAAAGCTTCTCGATCTAGTATTTCCATTTTCAATTCAGAAGCCAGATTATAATGCTGGCTGGGCTTTAACACTTCATCAAAAACTATGACGTCTGGATTAGTTCTCTCTATGAGATCATTTAGATCCTGAATTTTACCCTCACTTATACCGTATTTTGGCTTCTGTAAGTAATCCTGCTTTATAACAGACTCAACTTTGAAACCTGCCGAATCACAAAGAGCAAGTGTTTCACTAATTACGTCATCCTGATCATATGTAATTAATATTGCAGAATCCATAGCCAAACCTACATCTTTGGTTTTTTGATAATTTTTTCAATATTCATATTTAGAACAATTTCTCCAACATCACTAGCATATTCAGCTATTCTTCGTGTATTTTCAACAATCCTTCTAATCCTATATTTTTCTTCTTCATCAATATTTAGTTTCAGATAATCCATAACCCGTTTTTCCTTTTTTGTAATATTTTGTGCATCAGTCACTGCTTGTTCTGCTCGATCAATATCTCCTTGAAACAATGCATCACTTGCATCGTCTATGACTGAAATTGCAAAATCACTCATATCACGTATCGCATCAAAAATCTTACCGCTTATTGGTTTTTTATAATCCAAGACATCTTTTGATATTCTAACCGCATGGTCTCCCATTCTTTCAATATTTTTTATGATAAGTCTGTAACCTAGACAATCACGGGCATTACTAAATCCCATCTCCTTCAACAAATGTTCATTTTCAATTGCTATTGCTAGTTGGCGTGTAATATAAAATGAAAATCGATCTACATCATCATCGCTATTGATAACTTCATTTGCAAGTTCCGTATTTCCCTCCTTTATTGCGAGTAAAGCATCATTTTGCATTGATTTTGCTAACAATAACATTCTCTTCAAAGCTCCAACAACGGAAAGTTCTACTAAATTAATAAGAATCTGAATAGTTATACCGTCAGAGGATTCTGCGGTTATTTCTGAACCCATCAATATTTTCTTAACAGCATTTCTAATACCAGTTCTTTGTGACGGTGTAATTCTACCCTTAATTGGTTTTATACTAATAGTTTTAAAATGTAAAAAGTAAAGTGCAATTAGTTTTCTTTCTACTGATGACGGTTGTTCTTTTGGGTCGATTTCTAGTGTAGCTGTTTCAGATTCTCTTTTTGTTCTTGTACTATAAGGTACAATCTGTAAACTAGATGTTCCTTTACGCTGAACTAGAATTTGATCACCTTTTTTTAGTCCAAGATCACCAACCCATTTTTTTGGTAGAGATACAATGTAGGTAGACTTTCCCGTAAACTGAATTTTGCGCGTTTCCTCCTCACTCATTATATCTATATTCTTTTTTTCCTTCTATATAGATTAATTGACCTCTATGATGTAGTATCAAGAAATATTTAGATATCTAGATACGTCATTCTGATGAACTCAATCTCAAAATTGAAACATACCATTGACGCTTTATTTGGAACAGGAGTTTCAAAACATCTACCAAAAGATATTGATATTTTATTTTCACATAGAACCGGACGAATTCGTGAAGTATCTCATAAACAAAAGCTTCTTTGTACATTAAGAATTGATGGCGGTTTAGCCATCACTCCATATTTTGCACAAATGCTTTTGGCTAGTAAAAGATTCAGGGAAAATTGTCTAGAAATTGATAAGGAATCAAAGCCATTTGTGGAGGATGGAAGATCTGTATTTTGTGGTCATGTCATATCATGTGGTAAAAACATAAGAATCCAAAGTGAAGTTCCAGTATTATACAAGAATAAGGTAATTGCAGTTGGAAAAGCTATTCTATCTTCAGAAATGATGAAAGGACAGACAATGGGAGTCGCACTCAAAATTAGAGATAGTTTAAAAAGTCAGCAAAGAGGATAGATCATTATGATGCGAGGAGGTAATCGGCAAATGCGAAGAATGATGGATAAAATGGGTCTTGATATGACAGAGATCCCAAATGTTCAAGAAGTAATAATAAAAACTGATAAAAAAGAGATCATTATTCCCAAGCCTTCTGTTACTGAGATGAAGTCCAAAGAAAATTCAATATTTCAGGTTATTGCAGAAAGTTTTGAAGAAAAAGAATTAGAGGTTCAAATATTTTCAGAAGATGATATCATGTTGGTATGTCAGCAGGCAAGCTGTAATGAGGACCAAGCTAAAGAGGCGTTGGGTGAAACAAAAGGTGACATTGCCCAGGCAATACTTAGAATTACAAGTAATTGAGTGATTTTCGTTACCATAATATCCAAATCAATATGGAATAAAATTAAATTAAAATTAATCAACTAGCATATTCTTAGAATGTTATGAACGATAAGGAAAGAATACAAAATGCTTTAAGAATTATCGGGGAACTAGAAGATGTCAGTAGAAAAGAAATGAAAGAAATTCTAGAAAAAGATGAAAATACTACTAGGGAAGATTATGAAGAACTGATTTTATCACAATTTAGAGGGATGACAAAAATCAAAGAAATGTTAGAATCTTAATTTTCTTTTTCTAAATTTCTTGTTTTACCACTATCTAAAACATAAATATTTGATAAAAATCGCGAAAAACTATGATTAATAACTGTTTTTATTATTATTCTTGAAATGAATTGAATAGATTATATAAATCAATCAAATTCTTACAAAAATACCTAATGATAACCCAAATTATTACTGATCTATCCTTAAATATGTATTATTCCTATACTATATGTAAGAAAAATGACATGTAAAGGAATTTGTTCAAGATACAAGGCACAAAAACCAGTAGGCACTGGTAGGTATGCTTCTGGTCAAAGACGATGCCAAATATGTGAGATTTTCATTAAATGGGAAGGTTTGTGGTGTCCATGCTGTGGATACAGATTGAGAACCAAACCACGAAATCTGAAATATAAGGCAAAGTTGCGTGAACGCATAGAAGCAGATGCTGAAGTAAAGGAATCGATAGCAATAAAGGCTTAAAATCATTCTTAAGCTTATTGTCGGTCGAATCTCGTTATTTCAACTCCCTATTTGATATTGCTAATCGTAGGTTTTCTGTTCAATTATTACGGTTTGATAACGGAAGTTTTGTTTCCATAACTGAAGGAAAAGAGAATATTGGATCAATGTCTGCATCAATCACTAGCGGTCCTGTACCAACTAGCACAATAATCATTCCTTCAAAAAAGGAATCACTTTTTTTAAAATTAATGTCAGAACAAATATCATCGATCATACAAGGCATCAATATTGTTTCTGCTTTTCTTCCACAAGAAATTGATAGTAATACCGCTAAAATTTTAATGACGAAGGTAATGGAGATGATTAGGAATGACCGATGACCTAAGAAAGTATCTACAAGAAATAAAAAAGGCAAATGATCTGATTGTCATAAAGAAAAAAGTTTCAACAAAATATGAGATTGCAAGTATTACTGAAAAACTTGAAGGCTCAAAAGCTGTTCTATTTGAAAATGTCAAAGGAAGCAAATTCAAACTAGTTTCAAATTTGGTAGGAACTAGAGCTAGATTTATGCAAGCAATAGGCTCCAAAAAATCTGATATTAATCAAAAAATTGTCAAGGCAATTTCTTCTGCAAAAAAACCAAAAATTTCTACAAATGCAAAGTTTTTTGAAAATAGTTCTAAGGATATTTCCATTCTTCCAACTGTAACACATTTTCAAAATGAATCAGGTCCTTTTATCACATCATCTATACTTTATACACAAAACCAGGAAAAAAAATCTCAGAACTCTTCTATTCATAGACTAATGCCAATTGGAAAAAACCAATTCACAATTAGAATGGTAGAAGGAAGAGATCTTCATAGAACATTTATGTTTGCAAAAAATCAAGGAAAAGATTTACCAGTTGCAATTACCATTGGAGTACATCCTGCAATTACAATTGCATGTGCATTCCAAGCAAAATGGGGAAAAAATGAACTTGAGATAGCTAACTCACTTTTGAATAATAAACTCACTTTGACAAAATGTCCTGGTACTGGTTTTCTTGTACCATCAACTGCGGAAATTGTGATGGAAGGAAAAATTTTACGGAACAAGACACACAAGGAATGGATGGTGGAAATGCTTCGAACATATGACATGCCAAGACCCGCTCCAATAATTCAAATTGAAAAATTGTATTTCAGGAACAATCCGATTTATCATGATATCCTATCTGGCTATACTGAGGCAAGATTACTCATGGGCATGCCTATTGAGGCTAAACTTAACGGTATAATGAAAAAAAGATTTCCGCAGACAAAACAGGTGATCCTTACTAGTGGTGGGGCTAATTGGCTTCATGCTGTAGTGCAAATCTCAAAAACCAAATCAACTAATGTTAAGAAAATCATTAACGAAACGTTCGCAAATCATAGATCATTAAAGATGGTGACTGTAGTTGATGACGATATTGATCCTACGGATGCTGTAGCCGTTGAATTTGCCATGGCTACTAGGTTTCAGGCTGACAGGGATCTGGTAATAATAAAAAATGTGAGAGGTTCGAGTCTTGATCCTTCTAGTGATCAAAAGAGATTACGAACCACAAAAATGGGCATAGATGCCACAATACCTGGCTCAAAGAGACCAGAAGGGTTCAAGCTAGGCACGATTCCAAAGGGTAAATCAAACCTGAAAGACTATTTGAAGAAATGAATGCCAGATATTTTATTGTGATAGTCCTAGTTTCTGGTTTTACCGCAGGCACAATACACGGTGCAGTAAATTTAGCAATCGTAGAGCCATATCTAGATGAGGCAATTGAAATTGAAAACCAAAGCCTCATTGCGTCTGGTCAAGTACAAGATACATCCCAGTTTTGGGTTGAATACAACTCGTATCGTGATTGGCAAAAAAGCGGCCAGATACTAGCAGGTGGAATTCTAGGAATGTCAATAGGTGCATTATTTGGCATCGTCTTTGCCTACTCAAGAAATTCCCTGCCAAAAGGACACACTGTAAAGAAAACATTTGTTCTTGCCGCAATCATGTGGGTTACCATTTTCTTGATACCATTTTTGAAATATCCAGCAAACCCTCCAACCGTTGGAGATGCAGATACTGTTGTACTGAGAGCAATACTTTATCTTTCATTTATTGCAATCTCTGGTTT
>JASMGS010000034.1 GCA_030751155.1 Candidatus Nitrosopelagicus sp. | reverse complement strand
GCTGTTTTCATTTCTTGAATAATTTTTATTGATGGATCAAAATCGTGAGGATCAATATTTGGTGGAGTGAGAATTTTTACATCTGCCTTCTGATCAATAATTGCTTGTGTAGTTTCATACAATGGATAAAATGACACGTATACTTGTAGTTCATCTTCGTTCGTCTCCAAGTTTTTTGTGTTTTGATTACTCCAAAGAGTCACTGAAATAAGTGGGATTATTATGATTATTGCAAGAATTGCAATTTTTGATTGTGTTATCATACGGTAAAAACTGATTTATTATTAATAAATCTATAAAAAGTTAATAACATTTAGTTAAAATTTTTATATTTCTTAATAACAATCTACTCATGCCTATTGTCTCAATTTCACTCACTGAGGAAATTCTCAAGGAGATTGACAACCTCCAAAAATCGATGGGGTTCTCTGGAAGGTCTGATGCCATCAGGGCTGGAATCAGAAGCTTTGTCGCGGAGGAAAAACAAAATGAAAATCTTTCTGGAAATATCAATGCAATCTTGCTTGTAGTCCATAATGACGAATATGATGATCAGGTAAACGGAATAAAACACAGCTTTGAGGACCTAATTTCTACCCATTTACACAGCAAAATTGAGGGTGAAAAATGTATGGAATTGTTCATGCTAAAGGGTGATGCAGATTCAGTTAGCACTATCACTAGGGGCTTTCAAAAAAATAAAAGAATGGACACTGTAAAGTTAGTTACTCTATAAAATAAAAAAAATGCTTTATGAAAGCAATTGTGTTTACTATTGTTCTGTGTTATCAGAAGTTTCTGTGTTATCAGAAGTTTCTGTCGAAACATTGCCCCCTTCTACTCGTTTTACTTTTACTGCGTTTGGGCCTTTTTCGGTGTCACCAACTTCAAACTCTACCTTGTCTCCATCACGAATACTACCCTCAACTTGAGTGTGGTGAACAAAGAGGTCTTTATCCTCAGAGTTTTCTCGTTCGATGAAACCGTAGCCTTTTTTGTGGTTAAACCATTTCACGGTACCGTTTTCCATATTGTCATTTCTGAAAAAATACTACGTATAAACCATATGTTGATCATGAGCATCGTGACTAAATTTAGCCAAATTCAAAAGATTTGGGAATCTAGGTATCTGTGATAAAAAATACCACATTCACACTTACAGAAATATCCTGCTCAGATGAATAAATTGGAGCAGAACTTGTGAATGCCTCAGAGCGCTGGAACATTGGTGCTGGAGAATAACCAGAATCGTTTACTATGATTGAACTCACTCCGATAATTTTCTGCTCCAATGGTTTGATGGCTATGAGTGCCTTTGACTTTGCGTTCAAAACTGCATCCTCAATTAGACCCTCTTTCACTGAGGTTATCTTTGAAGGTGAGACAGTAAATGAAACCTGATTGATTCTATTTGCTCCCTGCTCTGTAGCTAAATCAATAATACTTGCAGCATCTGAAATCTGGTCAGTCTCGATAGACAGAATATTAGATACACGATATCCAACTATTTCTTGAATATATCTTCCTGAGGTAATGTCCTCATGACTTTCATAAACTGGATAAATGTTAAGATAAGAAGTACTAAGCTCTTCATTGGTGATTCCCACTGTTTTCAGTGAGTTGATTATTGATCTCATATTTTTTGAATTTTCTTCTAGTGATTGATGTGCTGTTTGTCCCACTGTTTCAACTCCAAATTCAATTATCAGAGTATCAGGTTCGACAGATTTTGTGGCAGTGCCTATCACATCTACAGTTTTTTCAAAGTTCAGAGATTGCTGATCCTCTGACATGCTCTTGTTCTCATCCTGTGTTAATGTTACAGCAAATCCAAGTGTTAAGATGACTCCAACTATAACTGCGATGTTTATTCTATTATCCATAATCTAAATATCAGCAGAGCTCTATTAATGCGTAGTTTTATTGACTATTCCGTGATCTGATTGATGATTTGTTCCAGTTCGGATTCGACCATTGTAATTATTGGAGGAATGAGTTTATCAGTTGCATCTTGTTCAGGCCAAAAAATTTGAGATGTCTTACCGTTTAATGTAACCTTAATTGTTGATTTTGTATATTCTGTCACATCATCTAGAATGGGAAATGACTGATCTGGTATTGACATGAAACCAGTTTCCTTGATTAGTGCAGATATTTTTTCCATATTCTGATTACTTATTGTAGAGGTGAGATGAGATTGAGTACTACCGTCGTCTATTATCACATTGTATTCTATTACTCCATCATTTTTTATCGTCAGGATTTGGGTATTTTCAGACACTATTTTTTCTGTCACGCCAAATGATATGATTGCCAAATCATGCTTGGTATACTCGATCTTGATTGTGTCATTAGGATTGATGGCTGATGTAGGTGTGTCAGGCATAGTTACCATAGGAACCATGATAAGAATGGCGAAAATTGCTGGAATGGCTCCAATAGCAATTATGATTGGTTTGACCATCTCATTAAAATGATGTTTTTGCAAATAAATCTTAGTAAAATAACTTAAAATTCAAGGCTATTACTTTCAAATTTGTGGGGTCGTAGCCTAGCCTGGTAGGGCGACAGTGACTACGAAGTTCACCGCTAAGGGCTCCAGAGGTTAAGTTCAAACTCTGATGAAAAGATGATGTGAGTTTGGAGCTGCGAAGTAACCCGTAGGTCGTCGGTTCAATTCCGATCGGCCCCACGTTAAGATTAATCCTTTTGGTTTTTTCTTAAAAAGTTCATGGCAGAACCTGCTCTGAACCATTCAATTTGTAAATCATTGTAAGAATGATTTAAGATAATCTTTTCAGATGTTTTATCAACATGTTCTACAGTACAATCAACTGACTTACCAGGAGAAATATCACTCAAAGAGTTTATACTAATTTTATCATCTTCATGAATTTTTTCATAATCTTCAGGGTTATCAAATGTCAATGCCATTACCCCCTGCTTCTTGAGATTTGTTTCATGTATACGTGCAAAGCTTTTTGCAATAACCACCTTACATCCCAAATAACGTGGTGTCATTGCAGCATGCTCACGACTGCTACCTTCACCATAATTATCATCGCCAATTATAATCCAAGAAATATTTTGTTTTTTATACTGTCTCGCAATTTCTGCACAGTTTTCAATTTTATTTGTGAGTGAATTTTTGGATTTACCCACTTCATCATTAAATGCATTGATTGCACCCAGTAACAAATTATCACTTAATTTATCCAAGTGACCTCTAAGCCTTAACCAAGGACCGGCAGGTGAGATATGATCTGTAGTACATTTTCCTTTTGTTTTCATAATTATATGCAAATTATTCAAATCCTGACCGTCCCATGCAGTGAATGGTTCAAGTTTTTGTAATCTTTCACTTTCTGGATCAATCAATACTTGAACAGCGTCAGGATTTTCTGAAGGAGGCAAGTAAATACCTTCTACATTTACAAATTCTCTATCAGGTACATCTGGCGCTCTTTCTGGTGGATCCAGTCTAAACTTTGTTCCGTCAGATGCTACAAGAGAATCATTTAATGGGTTAAAAGAAAGATTACCGCCAAGTGCTAAGGCAGTTACCAATTCAGGACTTGCAATAAAATTCATTGTTTCTCGTTTACCGTCATTCCTACCGGGAAAATTACGATTGTATGATGTTACTATGGTATTTCGTTCTCCCTGTTTGAGTTCAGGTCTATGCCATTGACCAATGCATGGTCCACAAGCATTTGCAAGTACTGTTGCGCCTATTGATTTTAGTGAATCAATCTGACCGTCTCTTTCTATAGTTGCTCTAATCTGTTCTGAGCCAGGAGTTACTAGTAATGGAATTTTTGATTTAATTCCTTTTGACTGTGCCTGTTTTGCTAAACTTGCAGACCTGGACATGTCCTCATATGAAGAATTTGTACAGCTTCCAATCAATGCAACGGAGATGTTGTCAGGATAATTTTTATTTTTTACATCATCAGCCAATTGTGAAATAGGTCTTGCGAGATCTGGTGTGTGTGGACCAACTATGTGAGGTTCAAGTTTTGTCAGATCAATTTCTACAATTTTATCAAAATATTTTTCAGGATTCTGTTCTACGTCTGAATCTGCTGTCAGATATTCTTTGTATTTATTAGCAAGATCAGCAATTTGTTTTCTTCCAGTTGATTTCAAATAAACTTCCATTCTTTCATCATATGGAAAAATTGAGCAGGTAGCACCTATCTCTGCACCCATATTAGTAATTGTAGCTTTTCCCGTACAGCTAATAGACTTCGTACCAGGACCAAAATACTCTATTATAGAGTTTGTTCCTCCTGATACTGAAAGCTCTCCTGCAACATATAGTATAACATCCTTTGCTGAAGTCCAACCATTCATCTCACCTTTCAGATAAACACCAACACGTTTTGGATATAGTAATTCCCAAGGTACACCAGCCATTGTTTCTGCTGCATCTACACCGCCAACTCCAATTGCCAACATTCCAAGTCCTCCAGCATTTGGTGTATGAGAATCTGTACCAATCATCAAACCTCCTGGAAATGCATAGTTTTCTAAAACTACTTGGTGAATAATACCTGCACCTGGTTTCCAAAAGCCTGCACCGAATTTACTTGCAGATGATTCTAAAAATTTGTAAACTTCGTTGTTTTCAAATATTGCTAGCTTTGTATCTGATTTTCCTTCGGTTCTAGCTTGTATTAGATGATCACAATGAATTGTTGTAGGAAGTACAACCGATTTTAGTTCTGCTTGCATAAATTGAAGCATAACCATTTGACCAGTAACGTCTTGAAGTGCAACTCTGTCTGGACGTAAGAAAACATATTCTGTTCCCTCTGCCAAAATTTTGCTCAGAAACTTTTCTTCTAGATGTCCAGCAAAAATTTTTTCAGATAAAGTTAGATCACGGTTGAGTGTTTTCTTGAATACTAGAACATTCTTCTCTAGTTTAGAATAAACATTTTGTACCATTTCTACTGTTGTATCAATTTCTATTTTTCCCAATAACATCTTGTAGGATTTTTCGTTTATAAACGGATTAACTTGTTCAGTAAATTTTTACATACAATTATAAGAGAAAAACGATATTCTAGACTATTGTTCCTCATATTAATTTCGCATAATATTTTTTGCGGGGGATTTAATTGGTAAAAAAAGGCTTTCCTAGTTTTGGTGTATCACAATCTGGTGCGTTTGTGGCTGCTTTACAAAATTATAATCTACCTGACTTTATACTTGCATTAGTTGCAAAAGATTGTGATTCAGATCTACTTGTTCGTGGAAGAATCAATGACAGGTTGGCTAGTATGAATGACCAATCACTAGAAACATTACACAGAGTTTTTGTTGATTGTGAAGAAGATCTAGGTGGTAAATTTGCTCAGTATAGATTTTTTTCTTATGTATCAAGCATGTATCACAAATGTGAAGTTTTGATTAATGAAACTATACCTGGAAAATCTAATAAAAACCACAAAATTCCAATCGCTATAAAAAATAACGGTATGTATGTCGCTGTTGGATTTAACAAACCAAAGGGCAATTCTGTCTCAGAAAAAGATGTTATTAAATTCCATGATATTGTTGATGATGTAAAAAATGGTGATCATGGTACACAATTAATTGATGCAATCTATGGTTCATCAGTAGGATTCAAGATGAAAGCTATTATTGCATTAAAACAATTAAGTAAATCTAGAGATGAAAATCCTGAAACTAAAGTAAACTTTCTGACTGCAAATTTTGAAAATAGAATTTACTCAGTTACAAAATGTTAAAGTAGATTAATCAATTGGATTGAATCATAATCCAAAAAGTGTAGTATCTAATGCAAGGAATGATGGTTTTTTTGAAGTTAGTTTAAAATCTTCACCATATTGTTCAAATGGTAGATCACCAAAAAGATGTTTTTGCCAAACTTCGTGAACATCTTCTATGTATCTTTTGTATCCAGATTGTCGCAATAATTCATGCGTTATTTCGTGTGATACAGCGGTACAATTCTTTTCTGCCATCGCTATCACGTCATTTTCATTTTTTGGTTTTTCCCATCTCAACATGCAAAAGTTTTCCGCATGATAGCCTTCACAAAGACAATCAGTCCATAATGGTCTAAAATGACACAAGTAAAAATGGAAAATATCCTTTCCACGCTCTGTATGATCCTTTAGTAATGAATGAGTGTCTAATCTTTGTAGTATTATTCTTGGTTTGGTAATCATTTCATCACATTTAATCTCAAAATCAAGAGAAAATTTTGCTTTTATCCACACCTTAAAAAATTGAGCCATTTTTTTTACATATTCATATTCCTTATCTCGTTGTCCCAATTCTTTGTCTTTTATTACAAAGATAAAATGCAATAACATGTTAATAAAAAAAATAGTTATGTTTGGCCTTCAATACCCATCAGTGTAAGGGTAGACCTGATCTTTTCTATTTTACGAATTTTCCATGTTATGGTTTCACGTAACATTTCAACTGTTGAGGATTCAATTTTTGCCAAGATGTCGTAAGCGCCAAATGTTCCATGCACTTCAATAACACCTTCTAGATTCTTCAGTTGCTTGATTATTTCTTCCTCTGAACCTAGTTCACAGTTAATGAGGACGTATGCTGTTGCCATGGTATTATTACGATACCGATGTATATCAATGACACTGTTATTCTCATTATTTTAACTGGAAATTTTGATTATTGTATTCCAAATATCTGTAGGAACAGGCATAACAGATAATCTTGATATTCGTAATAATTCCCAATTTTTAAAAGATTTTTCTTTCTTCATCAATTCCAATGATACAGTATTTTTTAATCGTTTTTTATATTTGACATCAACCACAACAAACCGTTCGTTGTCTTCTTCCGGGTTGGGATATGGTTTCGATGTAATAGTCATTATACCTACTATCTGCCGTTCATCACCTGTATGATAATACATTACTAGATCATTTTTTTTCATGTTTCTCATATGCTTGAGCGCTAAATTATTATGAACACCATCCCACACTGTTGTTTTTTCTTTTTCCAATGTTGAAAAGTTGTATCCCCTTGGTCCACTGGGTTCTTGCTTGGCAAGCCAATAATTTACCATTTGTTAACAAGATATTATTTTTGAAATTAAATGTTCCCCGGTCCTGACTCGCAAAGATTCATTGGTATTAGCCATACCTCCTTTAGATCTGAAACCGGGGCGCCCACTTATTACGCACCTGGGTGAACTATCAAATCATCAGGATCATAACGATCATCATCATCATAGTCCGTCTGTGCGTATGCTCTTGGGCAGTAATACACAGACTAGTCAAATATTAATCCGTTTAGTTTTATTTCAAAGGCAACAGCCTTAGTTCTTATTCTAAAATTTTCTAGAACCTTAGAATCTAATTCTCCGATATATCCAACTGTCTTCTTACCAACAATAATTTCTGCAACCCTACCTTGAGTGAAAAGTGCGTGTTCCGACAAAGTCTTCGTTTCACATTTAATATTAAATCCAATTCGGAAAAGTGATT
Source organism: Candidatus Nitrosopelagicus sp. (assembly GCA_030751155.1). Taxonomy (GTDB): domain Archaea; phylum Thermoproteota; class Nitrososphaeria; order Nitrososphaerales; family Nitrosopumilaceae; genus Nitrosopelagicus. The sequence goes on along the minus strand of JASMGS010000034.1, from coordinate 22,914 downwards.
GCAAGACAGACTTCATTTCTGAAAAGTTTGTTTCTTCTGAAGCACTGACACACGCTAGATTTGTTGTTTCCTTAATTGGAGAACCTTTTGAAAAAACTATTCCCGTCTCAAAAAATTTTTGAGGATATGTTTCATGTATGTTCTTTGATAAATTCTCTAATAATCCCGGTAGAATTGAATCTCTTAGAATTGTATGTTCTTGACTCTTTGAGCTTATGACAGAGATTATCTGTGATGAGTCTTTGTTTGTCATTTCATACAAAATTTGCTCGCTTGTCAACGTAGAATTTAACGTTTCCATAAACCCAAAACCAGTCATCAATCTGCTAATGGAGTCAAGTTTCTCAGATGTTGTATTTTTCTCACCAATGTGCACAGATGCTGGCCATGCTGGCTTTAGGTTATCAATTCCATAGCCCAGTGCAATCTCCTCAACAATGTCCATTCCACCAAAGATATCAAACCTGTATCTTGGAATTGTACACTGGATTTTTTTGCCCTTCCTTACTGCATCCAGCCTGCATTTTTTGAGACATGATACAAGCATAGAATTGGAGATGGTCAATCCAAGAATTTTATTCACGGGGTTGGCGTCAAATACAATAGATCGTGGTGCAAAGTTTGGTGTCGAATTTTTTGATCCAGAAACCTTCAGTTGTGAAAATTGAAATCCAGCTCCTTGCAGTATTGCAACAACAACTGACAGCATATCCTCAGCTGACTGTTTGTCTATGCCAGTAACTTCGACTAGAATATTTTTGGTTTTTGTTGTGACAGTTGTTAACGCGGCATTAATGATGGGTGGAAATGATATTGTTTGTCCTTTTGCGTCGGTGATTATTGGAACTTTAGCAGATTGTCCAAGTATTGATCCATAATCCCTTCCAACTTCTGAATCACGGAGAATCTCTGAGATTGAGCTCTCTTTGGTAGAGTTTAACGGAACAAACCTATGGTCTCGAGAAGTTGTTGTATACTTGAGCGGAAATGATATTCTGTCTAGGTCATGGACACCAATTGATGATTTTTTTCTCTTTCTACCTAATCCAAAATGCAAGTCCTCCTGCATGTTGATAATCTGTTTGACTGCTTCATCGTCAAGTGAGCCATTTCTTGCAATTATCCCGGTAACAAACGGTCTAATCCTGCTAGTTGAACTATCAACCTTGATTTCATAATTTCCCTTCTTTCTTATGTTTAATCGTGGCATTCCTTTGCTTATTCCCAAAATGCCTTGTAGTCCTAATGCAATACCAAAGTCAGTGGAATAGTCTGGTCTATTGGGACTGTATTCAACTCTTACAACGTTTCGCCCCAATGATTCTATATCAAGACCAAGAAATGGCAGGCTGTCAAGTATTTGCTTCTTGTTTGTATTTTTTCCTATAAGTTTCTCAAGCCTACTAAGACTCAGCTCAACTACTGGCATTTCGTAGCAGTCCTCAACCAACTTAGATTGTTATTATAAAATTCCCTTACGTCGTCTACTCCAAATTTTAACATGGCAATCCTTTCAATACCACCACCCCAAGCTAAAACGGGTTTTGTAATTCCCAATGGTTTTGTAACTTCTGGTCTAAATATTCCCATACCAAATAATTCAATCCATTTTCCAAGCTTTTCATTGTAAACCATAGATTGTAGAGAAGGCTCAGTGTAAGGAAAGAATGTGGGCCAAAACTTTACTTTGGTAAGACCGATCTTGCGATAAAATTCCTTTTGTATTCCCATCAAGTCTCGTAGCGTCATGTGTTTTCCTACAACCACACCCTCAACCTGATTGAATTCAGCTAAATGCTTGAAACTTAATTTTTCATTCCGGAAAACTCGTCCCAATGAAAATATCCTAGCCTCATCTGGTTTTTTGTCTGCAAGATGTTTTATAGTAACACAAGTGGTGTGTGTTCGCAGGACCATTCTTCTTGCTTCTTGTATGTCCCAATAGTATCTCCAACCTTTTTTGTGTGCATTTGATACATTCTTAATTTGAGTTGGTGTTGCAAGTTGTTTTGCGTTCAGATCCTTAAGATAAAACGTGTCTTGTAGTTCTCGAGCAGGATGGTCTTGTGGAGTAAATAATGCATCGAAATTCCAGAAACTTGACTGTGATAAGTTTCCATTAATTTCTGTGAACCCTAGATGAACAAAGGTTTCCCTGATTTCATTTATTGTGTCCTTTAGTGGATGTATCCTGGCGGCATGTACATGAGGTACATCAGCTTCAACATCTATTGCACCACTTTCTAATTTTTCAAGATCAATATGTTTACCAGTTTCAGAAAGAGAAACTGTTTTTGTTTTTTCTTCGTGCTTAATAATAAAGTCAGGTCTTTCCATCAGTGACTTAACCAAGTCTAGTCTTGGCTTCTGGGCTTTATCGATAAGCGAGATTGCATGTTCATCCTGACTCTCTGTAGGTTCTTGTTTTAATGAAATCTTTGATCCTGTATCTGTTTTTTCTATGTTAATCCAGTCATTCTTTTTCGCATGTGCAATTGCCGCGTTAAAGTCAGGTCCATGCAAATTGCTTCGAATTTCATCAAATGTTTTGGGAGCATCTTTAACAAGATTTACAAGTCTTCGTTCAGGCAAGCCATTTTTTAGAGCATCTAAGCCATTTTTTCCAAGGCTGTAAGAAAGGTTAGTAGTATCAGTTACGTCTGCAAGACTTTTCTGGCGAAGCCATTCTACTCCACGCCTAATTTGATCCATTGATAATTTGGTTTCATGAGATAGTTGATCCTCAGTCAAATTTGGAGTTGACTGTAGAAGCTTGATGATTTGTTTTTCAATATCATGCAAAACATGGGACAATAGTTCATCGTTCAAAAATCACTTAATTAAATTAGCTGGAACAATTGTTGCAGTTTTTTTGATTAGAAAGTAGTCAAAATAATGGAATAAGACTTTTTAACACTGAATCAAAGTCAAACTTGAATGGCAGATGATTTTGTTGTAACACCTTGGAATGTTGAGGGTGACATTGATTATGATAAACTAATCAAAAGATTTGGAACACAAAAGATCACATCAGATCTTTTAACAAAAATTGAAAAATTTACCAAGGAATCACACTTCATGTTAAGGAGGGGTATTTTTTTCTCTCATAGAGATTTGAACAGACTATTAGATGATTATGAAAAAGGCAAGAAATTCTTTCTCTACACAGGTAGAGGTCCTTCTGGTCATACGCATATAGGTCATTTGGTTCCATGGGTTTTTGCAAAGTGGCTTCAAGACAAATTTGGAGCAAAGATGTACTTCCAGCTTACGGATGACGAAAAATTTTGGTCGAAAAAAGATATGACTTTAGAAAAAACATCTAATTTTGCATTTGAAAATGCTCTTGATTTTATAGCATTAGGTTTCAAACCAGAAAATACAAAAATTATAATTAACACAAAAAACATAAAAACACTTTATCCAATTGCCGCAGAATTTGCAAAGAGAATTAATTTTTCTAACACAAAAGCAGTTTTTGGATTTCAAAATGAAACCAATATTGGAATGATATTTTACACTTCATTACAATCAGCTCCATGCTTTATAGAAGATATGCCTGTACTGATTCCGTTTGGTGTTGACCAGGATCCACATTTCAGAATTACAAGAGACATTGCACCAAAAATCAATAAACCAAAACCAGCATTAATTCATAATATTATGATACCGGCACTTGGTGGTCCCAAAGGAAAAATGTCTGCATCGAATGAAAATGAAACAATATACACCACAGATTCTCCTGAGGTTGTAAGAAAAAAGATTAACAAATATGCATTTTCTGGAGGACAGCCAGATATTGAGGAGCATAGAAAGAAAGGCGGCAATCCGGATATTGATGTTTCATATCAATACCTCAGAATCTTTTTTGAACCTGATGATAAGAAACTTGAACAAATTCATGATGATTATAAATCAGGTAAGATGCTTACTGGCGAACTGAAGGAAATTCTAGTTGAAAAGATCAACCAGTTTTTGGCTTCTCATCAACAAAAGCGTGAAAAGGCAAAAAATGAACTGGATAAGTTTCTACTAAAAGATTGAACGAAATACTAATTCTCTGTGAAGATAAATATGAAGCACAGAAACTTTCTGGTTTCATATTTAGTAAAGATGAAAAAGAATCATTCATCTCAGAAATTTTGAATGTTGTGGGTAATGAAATCGTTATATCATTAAAAGATAAATCCGCCCATAGTGTTCTACTCAAAGATGATCATCAGGTGGAAGCATTTGTTGATTTTATCCAATCTGTCATAGAAAAGGAGCATAAAGTATTGAAACTGGATATTTTAGAAAACTCTGTTAAATTGACTAAGGGATGAATTCAAACTAGTGATTTATCCATTTCAGAACTTAGTATTTCTTCAACTTTAAGAAAGTAAAGTTTTGTTGAATAAGGCATACTGTCTAAATTTGCGTCAACAATCTGCATAAAGTAACGAACTGCACGTTTTGAAATATCAATATCAAACTTCAATGGGAGAATTGGATCCTGTTTCACATTGATCTTATCTGTCAACCATGGTGGAGCCATCTCTCTTGTTTCATTTATTATTTTTTCGTACCAATAGGAGATATTTTCAGGATTTAACCCATCCTTTAGATTTACTACATCATTATTGATCTGATTTAGTATTTTACTGGTAACACTCATACAAAGAATTCATAAAATTTTTGTTTTATTCGGGTTACTCAAAGATAGAGGAGCTAATTGTCAATTCAAATTTCCATGTGAATCGATTTCTGAATTTTTGATTCTGGTGGTTGATATGGCTTTGCCATCTTTGGCTAATACTATAGGCACCACAACTATTTTTACCGGAGGTAGGTTTCTTTCTGCCCTCAATTTGTTAAGGAGTGTCCCTTTGTCGCTAGTTTCCTCACTTACAATCAGAGCCTTCACGTATTCCTCAAGAACTGCTGGACCAAATTCATTCTCGAGTTTTGCTATCTCATATGCCGAATCTGGAAAGTTTTCTTCAATTGATGATTTTAACAGTGATACCCTTTTTGAATAATCATTTTCTGGATTTTTCCCCTTTTTTACTGCTAATTGATCACTAGTGACACCGATTATTACTTTGGTTGAAATTGAAAATGCTTTATCCAATAATGCCATATGACCGCTATGGATGATATCAAATGTTCCACCCATAGCAACTAGATCGAACGATTTCATGTAAAATTATGTGTGTAATAGATTATAATTTTTTATAAAATAAATGAAAACATGATAGAGAAATTAAAAGGAGTGGGTGTTGATTACTTACCAGATCTTCTAGCAGTAATTGCAAGCCAGTATACCAAACCTGGTGCCAAACCTACCATCAGTGGTATGAAAACTCCGATCATATTAGCATAATCTGCCATATTCAAAATAATTAATTATTCATATTTAAATCGTTCTCAAATCTCCAAAATTGTAAGTGATCTACAGACTAGAAAATAACAAACAAAAGATGGACTGAAGGGGATTTGAACCCCTGACCCCTCGCGTGCAAGGCGAGTATTCTACCAGTCTGAACTATCAGCCCTCTTCTAAGATCAAGCCGTGTAGATTTTAATTGTTGTCTTTAATTTGGTAAGAATTTTATTGGATCCATCATAACTTTTTTTATGGTACTTCTAGAATCTGAGGTTGCATTAACAACTGGAGATGTGGCACCTAACTTTGAACTGGTGGGTACTGATGACCAAAAACATTCACTTGATGACTATAAAGATTACAAGGGATTGCTTGTGGTTTTCATGTGTAATCACTGTCCATATGTCAAAGCAAAAATAGAGGCGATAAAGGAAATACATGAAAAATTCAGTCATAATATAGCATTAATCGGCATCAACAGTAATGATTCTATCAAGTATCCTGATGATAGTTTTGAGAGTATGAAGCAAGTTGTAGAGGAAAAAGACCTGAAATTTGATTATCTTATGGATGAGGATCAAGAAACCGCAAAAAAATATGGTGCAGTTTGTACACCTGATCCATTTCTTTTTGATCAGAATAGAAAATTGATTTTTCATGGAAGAATTGATGATGCGATGAACCCAGATGCTATTGCCGTCGAAAAAACTATGATCGTCAATATTGAAAAATTTCTAAATGGAGATACGATTGAAAAGGATTTTGAACCGTCAATAGGCTGTTCAATCAAATGGAAATAACAGCAGACTTAAATTTCCACAGAGCTCGATTGATTTTCAGGGCTCGTAGCTCAGCTTGGCTGGAGCGTTCGACTGATAATCGAAAGGTCATGAGTTCGAATCTCATCGGGCCCATCTTTTATTTTCATTTATGAAACTGATCTTTCAAATGTTGCCTGTGACCATTGTAAAACAGTTTCAAGATCTTCGTCTATAAAATCAGCATCAATCTTGATTTTTTCCAATTTACCACATAAAACAAGATAAAGACGCTTCTTCAATGATTTACCTCTTATGGATTTCACAGATTCTGCAAAAAATTGCAATCCTTCCTCTGTTGCCGAAAATATGACTATTATCATTATTCCCATCTTTCGCTTCCAAACCTTTGTCAAAAATTTCTGTAGGTCAAGATCAAATAAAACATCAATAGAGGAGGACATATCGCCTAGAGAATAAACTTGCCAACCATCTGAGTGAAATGAAGTAGATATGGCGTCTGAAAATAATGTGCTTTTACTATCAGCGGATATAACAATCACATTTTTTTTTTGATCTGTTTCAACGTTTTCTAGGTTAATAATTTGTATAGAATTTGAAATCATTTTTTCCATAAAAGTTAGTTCAGATTTTCCAATCTTTCCCTGATCAAAAAGGGTCTGAGTATACACAATTCCAGGGACTATAATCTCTGTAATTATTTTAATTGGATTTTCTGTAGAATGAAAGCAATTTCTGATTAGGGTATAAACAAGATTCTCCCTCTTAGAAATTAGGTATTCACTGTATCTAGTTCTTGCCTTGAAAAAATCTTCAGGAAGGTGAAATTTCTCTATTCCATCCTCAACAAACCATATGATCACATTGCCAATGTTTTTCTGTTTTATCAAACCCTCAGCAGAAAAAATATTCAGATATTTACTAACAGTGATTCTGTTTATTCCTAGTCTACCAGAAATCTCGAGGCCCGAAAATCCTGTCTTTGAATTGGCCAGTAAATCCAATATTTTCTCTTTTATATCTTCAATTTTGTATCCTCTTGTCATATGCAGTAATCAGTATATCTTGTATAAAGGCTAATTTCATGAATGAAAAATATTAATAAAAAAGATTATATAGTTAGTACCTTATTTTACGGTAAGGTACTATAATATGCCAAAACCAGGTTTCAAATCAATTACAATCTCAGAATCTGTTTATGATAAATTTAATCAAGCGTACCTGAAGAACAAAAGCGAGTTGACAATGAAAGGTGTCAACAGTTTTGCGGGATATGTTACATATCTTCTCGAAGATGTAATGAAGAAAGATAAAACCTTTGCACGATATGCGCCAAAACTAGAAAAAGTTTCAGTTGATTCTGATAGAATTATTCTAAAAGATAATATGAAAAACAGAATTGCAGAAGTTGCAATTCAAAATGGTGAGTTATTCTGTTTATTGTGTGATGAAAAAGACTGTGTTCATATTGGATATGTATTTGCACTTCCAGATGTTTACGAAATCCTAAACTCAAAAGGTATCAAACAACCAAAATAAAATAGTGCAGGAGGTGAGATTCGAACTCACGAACTCCTGAGAGACGGGATCACCCATTTTTATGATCTTAAGTCCCGCGTGTCCAAAAGCAGAAATGCCTTCTTTGGCCAGGCTTGACTACTCCTGCACTAAAATTAGTAGATTTGAAACGAAATTTAACAGTTTATGGCTGAAAAATGGTCAAGAATTATAAGTATTTTTTTTTGGTCATTATGTATGCTCCGATAGCTCAGCCTGGTAGAGCGTTACATTGGTAATGTAAAGGTCGTGGGTTCAGATCCCGCTCGGAGCTTTAATAATTTTTAATGAGGATTTCAGAATGACCTGTTCGTTTTTTTGAATTTGAATTTATTGCACGATTTACATGAATTTCCTTCATCTTCCAGATTGATGACGAAAATGAGTTTTGGACCTTTTTTGATTTTGAATTTGAGATTAATATCTTGCATCCTTTGAAATGTAATTTTTCTGCAATAGTTGCTAATCTTTCCAGATCATCATCAGTAAAATTCCTAGTGGTATAACTTGTAAAATTAGCAGTTTTACTCACTGGTTGATATGGTGGATCAAGATATACAAAATCACCCTTCTTTGTATCATGCAAAATTGCTTCAAAATCTCTACAGAAAAATTCGATATTTGAAGATTGTAAGATTCGACTTACTGTAAGTAAATTCTCTCTATTTATGATATTTGGATTTGTGTACTTGCCTAACGGGACATTAAACTTGCCCTTGCTATTCACTCGGTAAAGACCATTAAAACATGTTTTATTCAAAAAGATCAATTTTGACACTTGCTCGATCTGTGAAGTAGGTTCTGACTCTCTGATCCGATAATAATATTGACTATGATCATTCTGGTATTTTTTAGCATGGTTTTCCAGAGAGTCTATCAATTCTGTTACTTTATCCCTAATTGCCACATATGCTAAAATCAAATTAGAGTTCAAATCAGATACATGGCATTTCAAATTTGGATACTTTGATAACAAATTAAACATCACGGCACCACCTCCAAGAAATGGCTCAAAATACGTATCAAATTTTTCTGGGTAATTCCTGACCAATTCGGGTAAAAGTTGCCTTTTTCCTCCAGCCCATTTTACAAATGGTTTTGGTTCGTGCGAATGAAGTTGAATTTGTTGAGTCAGACTTCATCATGTCAAAGAATTGTTTTGTAATTCTAAGTCATCAAAAGATCACAAAGGGTAGAGAATTATTTGATCTAGGGCAAATAGCTTAAATACAAACTTCGTTACGTTCGATAATTACCCATAATTAGAAAAAAGAAAATGAAAAAGGGATTTTGGGTATTTTAGTCCCACTTTGACCATGCGGCCATCCATCTATACGTCCAAGTATTGAGCTTACAGCCCAATGCTGCAAATGTTACTGACAGAACCGATCCTGCACCAGCACCCAAAGCTACCGGGCTGTTGTAGAACTTACCGACCTGCGGCTCTATCGGCGTCATGTATGGAGGCAACGTTGGTCTTGGATATTTGAACGCAGTTTCTAGCGGATCCGCAATCATCATCAATTGTACCATATTGAAGAGCGGCATTGACATTCCCACTAAAACTCCACCAAAGAATATCAGCGAGTGCTTATTCTTCTTCGTGGCCCAATATGCCAAATCCAATAACATGCATGATGGAATCCACATTGGATGAACAATGAAATCCACCGGATAACCAAGTGCAAACCATGCAACTTTAGCGACCCATGTATAGACCTGCATTATTAAGCCGTAATACGCGCCTGTACCAGGAACACCCGTAAATGTAATGTAATACACAGCTCCGACTACCGTCATCAAAGTATTGGCGATAGAGAAAACTACGAATGATGTCCAAGCCCAGTCAGTATAGAAGATATAGTCTCCTGAATTAATTGTTAACAGAGTTGAGTTAACTGCAACTACCACTATGAATAGGTAGTGAGTACATCGTCTAAGCCAGACCATTAATTTTTAGCGATGATTTGACTATATAAAATTTTATGAAATTTCGAGGATCGATAAACTGGCAACTCATGATTCGTGAGGAAAATGAAGGTAAAATGTGGTAAAAATATGAAAAAGATAGAGAGTGGGTCTATTATGAGATATACAATGCTACGTATAACATAACAGCAGTAGTACCGGCTAAAGCCGCAGCTATCTGACCATTACTTTTCTTGGTTGAACCTTCTTCTGCAACTTTAACGCAGAATAGATATCCTATAGCTTCAACAACTGTTAGGGTAATCATAGCATAGTGACCACTTGCGGAAGCATATGCCCATGGATAATATAGATATCCGACCATAGTTCCAGCAGTAGTAGCAAAAAATGCTCCTAGATATGAAAGTGTTATCAGACCAGTATAATTTTCAATACGTCTACCGATCATCTTTTCAACATCAGCACGGGAAGCCCCGCCTGCACCGCCACTACCAAATCCCTTTGGAAGAGTCATATGCCGATTATAACTAGAGAATGCTTAAAAATCTTTCTTAATATCTCTGATATGAGTTTTCAAATTGGTAATTTTTTTCAAAATACTATCTGTTTTTTAGGCTTAAATCACTCTCATGATCGAGTTTTTCGTCAAAACTTATATCCTATCTTTAATTCTTTGATTTATACGGGATATCTATGGTCGATAAAAAAACAACTACTCTAGTCTTTGCACTTGGCGCGGTTATGGTACTTGGCACGTTAGCTCCACAATTGCTCGTGATGGTACAAACTGCTGAAGCCCACGGTGTACAGGCACAATTACAGAGTCGTTTTATCAAAATTGAAGATGAAACGTTCAACAGACAATCCCTTGCTACTGGTGAGACTTTGACAATGTCTGGAAAACTTGTAAGTCTTGTTGAAAGAGATCAACGAGGTTGGGTTTCCTTATTTTCAGAATCTACTAACTCCGGTAACAGATGGGAGATAATGGCTAGAGATCCACCAGGAGTTGTATTTGCAATACCTGGAAATGCTATTACACCCTACAAAGTGACTGCAAAAGCACTTGAGCCAGGTGTCTATCATGTACACACTCAGCTTAATGTAGACAAAGTAGGACCAGGTCTTGGACCGGGACAAACTGTAGTAGTTGAGGGCGAAATTATTGTAAAGCCAATTGGATGGGGAATGATATGGTATCAAAGCATCATGATTGGCGCTGCATATGTAGTAACATTTGCTACAAGACCCTGGAAAGTAATCTAACCAACAAACCTTTTTCTTTTCATTTATTTTTATTCTAGTTTTCGATTTTATCTCCAAAAATAATGAGATAGAAACGACTTTATGCAAATCTATTCTATTTTATGTATGCGTTGGCCAGGACTAGGAGATCCAACGAAGAGAAGAAAAACAATAAGATTTCTTATAATACTTCTTGCAATTGGTGTTTCTGTTGGTGTTACAAGTAGTATAATACAGGGTTTTCTAGGTCAGAGTGATCCACTCAAATCATGTATCAATGATAGAGATACCCCATACAAAATATCTGCCACTTTTGAATTATATGTTGATAAAAAGAAAGCTAGTGTACCAGCCAATATAGGATTTGACAATGTTGAAGAAGATGGTCTTTTTGATTCTGTATGTCAACGAACTTTGTATACTATAACCGATGATGGCACCATCTATGCAGAATGGGAAGAAAGGTATGCATTTGAAATTGGTCATTTTCTATGGGTATGGGATTTCCCACTAAAGGATATGGACTTGACAAAATCACGAATATTGGTCAATGGAATGGAGTCAGAATTGTTCATTAACTCACCCTTAGTACAAGGTCAGCACTATAAAGCTGAATTTACCTCAAAGGAATATGAAGAGTCTAAGGACAAGGACTTTTTACCACCAGATCTCTAAGTCAGAAATTAGGTTTTTTCATTCTCAGACTTTGAACTATAATGACGTTTTATTTTGTCAATCATGGCATCGTCCTCAGCCTTCAAACATTTTGCCCATTCTTCTGGAGTATGTTTTGAAATCTCTTTGCTGCATATATGACAAATATCTTCGTCCATGAAAATGGAAAGAATATGGAATACTAAAAGTATGTGATGTATAAAATGAAAAAGAATGAAGATTGGTAAGATTACCAGTATTTTCCGTTGTCTGGAATAAGACCTATTCCTTCATTTTCGAAGTGTCTATCCAGTTCATCGACCCATCTCTCACGATTGTCTTTATAGCCCCAACCGTGAACACGAATCCAATATCCAATTATTCCTAGGAGGAATATTGAAAACATCATAGTGCCAAAAATGTATAGCATGACGTCATAAAATAATGGATCGTAGCTTGGTCCTATTTGTCCAGAGAGACTAGATAGAATACTTAGTACTGTCCCAAATATAGGAATCATCAATAAAATGACTGGTTGGAATGCATATATACATTTCTGTTATTTTCAGATTTAACATATTCTGCGCACTATAATCTAACTATATGAAATAAAATAAGAAAAGAGGAAAAATTTTAACCGCGTCCATATGCAGCGTATCTGCCTTGTCTTCCCTTGATAAGGAAGGCTGCGGCAATTCCGCCAAATATACCACCAGCAATAGCTGATGCACCAAATACACCATCTGCGTCGAGATATGGTGTTCCTGATCCAGTGGCAGGATTATTCTCTGCAGCTTCGACTTTTCGTTTTGCGAGTTCTAACTGTTCTTCAAGTGATCCAAAGGCACCAGTGTTAGTATCTTCTGAGCCATACTGACCACCATATTGAGCAAATGCTGGAACAGCATAATTCATACTGATCAAGAAAGCAGCGAGAACGCCTATTCCCAATAATGTATAATTGTTCATTGGTATCTATCAAAATTTGATATATGTTATTATTTAACTTTTTTCTCACTTTCAGCGTTGAAAGCCATAATATCTGGTATTAAGTAACATTTATGTTAGTTTTTTAGAGGTTTAAGCTAATGGGAAGACTTCATACTCATAATCATGGAAAGGCGCATTCAATAAGACCTATAGAATCAAAATTTTCATCATGGGTCAAACAGGATACAAAAGAGATTGAAGATTTAGTTATCAAGTATACGAAAGATGGTCTTACACCAAGTCAAATTGGTATAAAACTCAGAGATCAGCATGCCATACCCTTGGTTAAACCAATTATCAATAAAACAATAAGTGATATTTTGGAACAAAATGATCTGAAATCTGAAATACCAGAAGATTTGAACAATATTGTTACCAAAGCTGTTGGTCTACAAAAACACCTAAAATCTAACAAAAATGATAGAAGGAATATACGTTCACTTGAACTGATTGAAGCCAAGGTTCATCGACTATCAATATATTATAAAAAAATCGGTCGTATATCTAAAAATTGGAAATATAAGTCTGTAATTGCTCAATTAGAGTGATGGTAAAGAGCTTAAACGAATCACTATCATATTTTAAACATACAATTTCTGACCTGATTAAATCGGGAAAAAACATCTCAATAATTTCACATCTTGATTGTGATGGACTAACTTCAGCAAGCATAATTGGTAAGGCACTTTTTAGAGAGGGGATAAGATGTACTATTAGTACTACCAATGAATTTAACAATAATTTAGTTGATAGACTATCTAACGATTCGAGGGATTTTCATATAATCACTGATCTGGCTGGTGGTTTTGCTAATACATTAGATGAAAAATTGGGTGAAGATTGGCTTGTACTTGATCACCATGAAATTCCAGAAGAGGAGTATGATAATGAACGTGTAATTAACTCGTGGAAATTTGGTATTGATGGAGGCTTGGAAATTTGTGCTGGAGGAATGACATATTTAGCATCAAAATCACTCAACAAAAAAAATGAAGATCTTGCCGCCATTGCTGTAATTTCTGCTATAGGTGATAGACAGGACAAAGGAGAGAGAAAATCATTTACTGGCAAGAATTTAGATATTCTCAATACAGCAAAATCTAACGGCCAGATTGATGTGGATTTAGATCTACTTCTTGTTGGCAGAGAAACTCGACCACTATCTGATGCACTTGCATTTACTTCACAGCCATTCATCGAAGGACTAACTTGGAATAGAAGTTCTTGTTTGGCATTGCTTAATTCTTCAGGTATTCCACTAAAGGAAAAAGGAAGATGGCGTGTTCCAGCTGAATTATCTGATGATGAAAAACGTCATCTTATTGAAACTATTTCCAAATTTGCTACAGGTAAAAATATGACGGAAATATTGGAAGAGTTAATTGGCTACACTTTTACATTTCCGAAAGAGGATCAAAGAAGTTTCTTACGAGATGTTAGAGAGTTTTCAACTGTTTTGAATTCATGTGGGCGTATAAGCAAATCTGGTGTGGGTATATCGATCTGTATGGGTGATAGACATAGAATGTTACAAGAGGGTGAAAAGATCTTATCTGAATATAGGAAAAAAATCCGCGATTACATGAATGTATTATCAAACGAGCGATGGAGGACTGCTGAAAATATGAACTGCGTTATGGTCAATGGTGAAGGAGTAGTACCTGAAATGATGACAGGCACAATAACATCAATTATTGCCGGTTCACCCAAAAATACTGGTAAAATTGTAATATTACGCACAAATGGGGAAGAGGGGATGATCAAGTTTTCCTCACGAAAATCAAATACCTGTAATCTGAACATAAATCTGAGCTCATTAATGAGAACAGGGGCCGCAAAATTTGATGGTGTTGGAGGAGGCCATGATGCTGCCGCAGGAGCCAAAATAACTAAAGACAAATTGGATGACTTTTTAGATTATTTAGAAGGAAATGTCACTAACTTGCAAGATCCAAATAACACTCAATAGACTTTCAGATGAAAAGGCTGTTGCGATAAAAAAGGCGTTAGAGCCAGATAATATCGATTTTCCAAAAGATTTATCACTTGAGATTGAAAATCTTGGTGATCAACTTGTTGTTAGTTTTAAGAATCGAGGAGATACAAAAAAATTGATCTCAACTGTTGATGAAGTTTTAGAACATATTCAACTTGCGTTAAAGGTGATTGAATAATGTTAGATATGAAAATCGTCAGACAGGATCCTGAGAAAATCCAAAAAATGCTCAGGGATAGATATGTAGAGTTTGACCTTGATTCATTACTAGATCTTGATAAAAAACGAAGGGAGTATATTCTTAGTACTGATGATCTTAGAAAGAAGAAAAATGAGATGTCGCTAAAAATTGCTGAAACAAAAAAAGCCGGTCAAGATGCAGATAAAATAATTCAAGAAATGCAGTTAGTTTCTCGTCAACTCACTGAATTAGAAGAAACTCAAAATAAAACAGAATTAGAATATTCAAAATTAATATTGACACTTCCTAATATTTTTGATCAAACAGTTCCCATAGGTGAAGATAGTTCAGCAAATAAGGAAGTTAAAAAATGGGGTGATATTCCGAAGTTTGATTTTCAGGTGAGTGATCATATTGATATCACCCAAAAACTGAATCTTGTGGATCTCCAAAGGGCAGCAAAAACAGCTGGAGCAAGATTCTATTATCTGAGAGGTGATTTAGTAAAATTAAACCAATCATTAATTCAATTTGCGTTAGACTTTTTAGATGATAAAGGATTCACATTATTTCAACCACCATATATGATAAATAAAAAATCTATGGAGGGAGCTATCATAGCTGAAGATTTCAAAGACGTTATCTACAAAATTGATGATGAAGATCTATATCTAATTGGAACTGCGGAACATGCTATGGCATCAATGTATGCAGATGAGATATTAGATGGAGCCTCATTTCCGATGAGATGTGCTGCAATAAGCCCTTGTTTTAGAAAAGAAGCTGGAGCTCATGGAAAAGATCAAAAAGGGATTTTTCGTGTGCATCAATTTGAAAAAGTTGAACAATTTGTTTTTTCCAGACCAGAAGATTCATGGAAAGAACATGAAAAGATGATTGCTATAACAGAAGAATTTTTTCAAAAACTTGAAATTCCATACCGTGTGATGCTTTTATCAAGTGGTGATATGGGAAAAATCTCCGCCAAGACATACGATCTAGAAACCTGGATGCCTGGTCAAAATGCCTACAGAGAAACAGCATCATGTTCAAATTGTCTTGAGTATCAAGCTAGAAGGCTAAAGATTAGATTCAGAGATCGGACAAATGAGGATACTAAATATGTCAATACACTCAACAGCACACTTGTTGCAACAGAACGAACTATGGTTGCAATAATTGAAAACTTTCAAACGAAAGATGGGCATATTGAAATTCCTAAGCAATTACAAAAGTATGTTGGAAAGAAAATGATCTAAAGGTGGCACACTTATATTTTGGAATTTGAGGTCGATAGTAATTGGTTAGAAGAAAAACACGAAAAATAAAAGATAAATGGAAAGAGAAAAAATGGGTAACGGTTTTAGCTCCAGATGCATTTAACAATATTCCAATTGCATACATACCAGTAACAAGTGATGAAACAGCCAAAGGAAGAGTTTTAGAGGTTACATTATTTGAGATTTTAAAGGGTGATCCTTCACAGCATCAATACAAATTATTTTTCCAAGTGGATAAAGTTAATCAGGAAAAAGCTACTACAATTTTTAAGAGATATGAATATGCCAAGGAGTTTCTTAGAAGTTTAATAAGACGTGGTTCATCAAGGATTAATTTTATTTTGGATGCTAAAACTAAAGACGGATATATTTTTAGAATCAAAATGCTAGCATTGAGCCATAGAGAACTCAATACGTCTAGAAAACGTGCATTAAGACTAATTGCAAAAGATGTCCTGGAGAAAACCGTTAGGAATATGACATTGGATCAGTTTGTGCAGGCTTCATGTTATGGAAAAATTAATTCAGACATAATGGCGGCTGCAAAAAAAGTTATACATCTCAGACATGTTGGTTTAGAAAAAGTTAAACTTGTTAGAACTGCAGAAGCGGAAATCACTCTACTCCAGGCTTGATAATTCAAAAAAATTTAAAAAATCAGAAAAAACTTGATGTTACAATTGAGTTAATATTACATGCAACTGAAAATTTTCAGAAAGTGTATGATGCGTTTTTTGATCTTTTTGTAATAGAAAAAGATGATATTTCGAAGCAAGAATTAGTTGGTCATTTTGGAAATCCAATATTTATGCTTCATATACAAATAAAAAAAATAAAGGCCTACGAAGTTGTAAAAAAACTCATTTCAATAATGCCAAAATCTGAACTAGATCTAATATTGAAAGATCTAGAAAATCGAATTGATAATTCATCTCTATATCTACGTTTTTCAAAGCAAAACTTCCTTGAAAATATCATAAAACTTGAAGAAAAGGATCCAATCCGAATGAAAATCTACACACCTGTATACGTAAAAAAGGAAATAGTAGATGTATATCGAAAACTGCTTGAAACATAACCCAATAAATTTTGGTTTTTATGAGTATTGTTTTAAATAAAGTTGTAAGATTGAAGAATTATGGATACTGATTATGATGTTATAGTAGCAGGTGGAGGTCTGACTGGAACAATTGTAGCTCAAGCTGTATCACATTACTCTAATCGGAATTTATCCATTCTTTCAATTGACAGAAATCCGGAAAACCTCCCTGGACGAAAATCAAACCCTGGTTGGACATGTGGTGATGCTTGTTCAAAGGAAGCAGTTGATTTCATGACAGAAAGGATAAAAGTTCCTTGGACATCTCCAGAAATTGAGCATGATGTAAAAGGAGTGATGGCATTCTCACCTGATAAAGAAACTGCAATCCCGTTTGATGGTGATGGTTATATGCTTAATCGTCAAAAACTGCCCGAAATCCAAAATGCGAGAACGAAAAAGATGGGAGTTGACTTTGATTTTGAAATCAATCTTACAAGTCTAATCTATGATGGGCTACAAGTGATAGGAGTTCAAGGTATCAATAATAAAACAAAGCAACCATACAAAAAAACTGCAAAGGTTGTAGTTGATGCAACAGGAGTTACTTCAATGCTTAGAAACCAGCTTGAGAATTCTACCAAAGTTGAGAAAAAAATAGACAGGCGTGATCTAGAATCAACAGGAAGACACATTATGTATTTTGATAAGGGTGAGGAAGATCTCACAGAGTTTGACCCAGATTATTGTATTATTCATCTAGACCAAGACATTGCACCTGGGGGATATGGTTGGGTTTTTCCAAAGGCTGACAATAAGGTGAATATAGGATTAGGTGTTGAAAAATCAATTTTAGACCAGAGAAATCAAAGGCTTGGAAAAAAAGATAATGTTGCATCGCTGATGGAAGAATATCTTCAAAGGAACAAGGCGATTAAGAATGCAAAGCTATCACAAGATCCTGGAGACATTCACAATAATACAGGAGTATTCCAAGTTTCTGTAAGAAGACAAAATGACTGTATGGTTTCTGGAGGTTACATGTTAGTTGGAGATTCTGCATGGATGCCAAAACCAATTGATGCTGGAGGAATAGGTCCAGCCCTAATTGCTGGTACCATTATTGGTAAAAATGTTGTAGATGCGATTCAAGCTAATGATGTTACAGAAAAAGGATTATGGCAATACAATCTTGACTATATAGAAGAATATGGTTACAAAACTGCTGGACTTGAACTTTTTAGAAGACTAGTACAAACATTAACTAACGAACAGATTAGTTATGGCATGAAACACTTTTTGGGAAATCTTGACGTTGAATCTATCAGCAAAGGTGAACATCCAGATTTTTCAGGATTAACAAAACTAGGTATGATTATTCGTGGTGCTATGAACAAGACAGTTGCTAGTGGACTAAAATATACATCAGAACAAAATCAATGGTTGGTTGAACATTACAGAAATTATCCTAAAGAACCTGAAGGATTTAATGAGTGGAACAAATCTCTTCATAAAACCCTTGATGAATCATTTGCAAAAATAGCCACGTATTCGAAGAATTAGTAGATCTGGATCAGATTTATTTTGATCTAATGGACTTGATTGATACATCATAATTTCCTTGTTTTTGAGACCAACACATGTTTTCAAATATGAAAATCTACGATTTTGCTTTATTCATTGCCGAGTGAGTAATATTATGAAAAAAAGATGCCTTGTTTGTAACAAGGAATTAAAAAACGAAAATGCTACACATTGTTCAGAAAAATGTTTATTCAAGAGTGTTGAAAAAAGCAAGTCTATTTTAGAAAATAATCACAAATAACATACTATTCATCATTTAATTTGTATGCTACAATTGGTTGAGTGTCTGAATTTTTCTTTCTTTTTTTACTAGTTCCCCATTCATCCTTTGTATGACCGAAATTTGATTCAGATAGGTTTTCTTCTTTCTTAGCATCAACCATAATCAAACAAGTTTATCATAAGATATAATCGACAAGTATACAATGTGTTGCACCGTAAACAACTCTGTTATATCTAAACTACAAGTATACTATACATGCAGACTGTTCTAAATGGTGTTCCAATAGAGCAAAAAGAAAAGATTGAAGTAATTCTGCAGATTATGGCTGACAAATACTCTAGAGATCTGCTTAGAATCACACAAGATCTTCCAAAATCTGCTTTCAAAATCGCAGACGAAACTGGAATTCCAATTAGTACTGTGTATAGAAGAATACAGAAGCTCCAAAATAATGATGTGATTAGAGTTTCTGGTGAAATCACTATGGAAGGAAAAAAACACTTTCTTTACCAAAGTAAAGTGAAATCAATTTCTTCCAAAGTTACGGGTGACTTCATCCATGTAGAAGTAATCCCAAACCCTCCATCTGCTCCCCATAAATGGGGGGTTTAGTTCTTCTATACACTATAATTAATAACCCCACAACGCATTGTTACATTATTGACGTCAACGACTAGACGAAAACCACATACAAAAATAAAGGAAGAAACTGATACTATGAGCTATCGCCTCCCGTCAAAACTATTAGATGACCTGGAAACTGAAGCAAGAGAGAAAAACATGTCTCAAAACATGCTCGTAAAACAAATTCTCATGAAATATATAGGATGGGATAGATTTGCACAAAAAATGGGAATGATTCCAGTTCCACAGAAAATTCTCGAAAGTTTAGGCGGAGATATATCTAATCAGACTATTCTTAAAATCATTGATACTCTGTTTACAATTATAAAAGATTCAGTTATGCTCATGAAAGGTGGTTATGATCTAAGACGCACTATAGAAACACTTGAGGATTATATGCGAGGCTCTGGTATGGAGTCAGACCATCGCATTGATGGTGATACACATCATTTTATTATTCAGCATAAGATGGGGATGCAATGGTCAATTTTTACCGAACTACTGCTTAGGAGGGTTTTCACTGAATTTGAAAAAGGTGATGACATAACATTCCAAACCACAGAATCCACTGTGATTGCTACTACACCATTGGGTTCTGACTTTGACGAACATAATTACTAAGTTCTAAACATTACCATGACGCTGGAGTTGCATTACCATGAATCATTTCAACATCTGGATTTGAAGCAAGATCACACAAATCACTAGCTGACATTGTAGATTTCATGAATATTTCTTTTCCATGATGCATAGCTGGAATTCCACGAGATTGCATTTCATAAATTACTTTCTCTGTATCTGTTCCTTCCTTGAATTTAATCTCAATCTCTACCATAGGTGGTACATTAGGAAGTTCTCCCTTTTGTCCCAATGCAATATTTGTAGAAACAGTTCTTTCAAGATACATAATTTTCATTAACAAATAAGGATCAATGTTATTATGATTCATTCTTAATTTTGCAAGACAAATATCATAAATAGATTCTGCTTGTGACACTAAATTTATGATAAAAATATTTGAATTAAATAGAACAGTAGATTTCCAAAAATGAAAATTACAGTTAGATCAGATTTAGCCTCATATCTTGTGTATAAAAAAATACTGGGCTGAATTAGTCTTAAATAAAGTATCCATCTCAAGGATGTTACTTTGTCAGATCAAAGCGAACAATCAGTAGATGAAAGTGAGCAATCAACTTACCTAGATTGGAATAACTCAATCAATATTTTAGACAGTGCGTTTGAAAAAGGACTATTTGTTTTGGTTATAGGGCCAAAAGGAACCGGTAAAACTTCGTTGGTAAGAGAATATGCAGCACAAAAATCAAAAAAATTAGAATCAATCAATTTTAGTCTTAGAACAAGAGAAAGCCATCTGATAGGAACCAAGTCATTATCCGAAGGAAGTATTGGTTTTGATGAAGGTGTTTTGGTAAAATCAATGAAAGAAGGTAGTATGTTGTATCTTGATGAGCTCAACGCGGCAGAAGCTGATGTTTTATTGCGATTAGATGAGGCATTAGATGATCGTAGGCAGATTGTTCTCAAGGAATCTGATGGTCAAGTGATTAAAGCGGATGACTCGTGGTTTGCAGTTGCAACTATTAACCCTCTAACACATGTTGGAACAAAGGAACTACCGCCTCAACTTCTAAGTAGATTTCCAGTTAGAATAAGATTGGATTATCCACCTGAAGATGTGGAATATAAAATAATAAAAAAACATGTAAAAAATCTACATGAGACTGAGATTTTACAGGGAATCAAACTTGCAAATACGTTACGCCAAGCATCTGCTGTTGAAGAATTGTATTATTCCCCATCTATGAGAGAAACCATTGCATATGCAAAATTATTAGAAGGTGGATCCTCAGCAAAGGAAGCAGCAAAGATTGTTTTTGGAAATGTATATTCTCAATGGGGAAATGTAGAATTTCAAAAGGTAAATGATATCATCACTTCAATGTTTGGTAGCTAATGCAATCTATCCAACTACGAAACGATACTTTAATTGATATTGCCACATTTCTTGTAAGGCGTTGGTCGGAAAAAGAAAATGTAACGGTAGAATTCTCAAAAATAAAACAGAGTGAAACAAGATTAAAAGAAAAAAGAGTGTTACTTATTCCAAATGATCGATATTACGGAGATAGTTTCCAAAAATATAGACAGTTTAGAACTTCAATTTGGTATGAAGGTATGCGAATAAGACATTGTAAAAAAATTCTTAGTAATGATCATGCATATGGATTTATTTTGAATACTATTGAGACCCGTAGAATTGAACTTCTAGGAATAAAAATTTGGAAAGGAATGACTGAAGAATTGATATTTAATTATACAAATATGTGGCTATCTAGGAACAACCTAAGTTCGGTTTTTGGAAAATCTAGGATGATCGAAGCATTCTATCAATATTTTTTATTTGGGGATGTGAAAGGTGAAGTGCAACCAAGTAATTTTGACAAAGTAGTTAAAGCAGTAAAATTCGCCAAAAATGTTCTTAATGATTCTATTAAAAATGATTATGATACAGAATGGATAGAAAAAAAGATCCCCGAAATTTTAAAGATTTTAGATGTTGATGCTCTTATCTCAATTCCTATATCTGTTCCATTAAGAGGACCTGGAATTGCCATAACACCTAACGATTTTATCAAAGCAATGAAACAAGTTGGTAAATCAAGGGAAGGAGATTTTGGAAAGATTGACCCAGAAAATATTTTACAAGGAAAAGCAGTTTCTGAAGAATTTAAAGTAATTGAAGAAGAAAATAAGAAAAATGAGAAGAAGGGTTTGAGTAGTGGAACAATAGGAATACAAATTCCTGAAATGTCTAATGCTGATGAAACTAAAATCTTCGATCAAGATTTGATAAATAATTTAAAGACCAGATTTAAAGAATGGAAAACTGGATGGAAAGAATACCATTCTTTTCATGGTGATGAATTTGATAGTGATGTGTATCTCGAAGGTTTTGATCAACCGTTTATAACAGATCTTAAGAAATCGATTAAAACACGAATCGTAATTTTACTTGATCATTCATCCAGTATTACTGATCAACAGATAGATTACAAAAAAGCCACATTAGCTCTATGCGAAGTCCTAGCTTTTCTAAAGATCAAATTCTCTGTATATGCATTTAATACAACTGGGAGGCAAGTTGTCTGCTGGCTTGTTAAGCCAGAAGATCTTAAATGGAATAATTCATGTGCAAAAAGACTAGCTAAGATTCCAGCAAATGGTGGAACTCCACTAGCTGAAGTTTATGATAAAATGTATCCTATTTTGCGTTCCAAAAAACCAGATATTTTTTTGACACTCTCAGATGGAGAGCCTTCAGATCCATATGCAGTTCGTTCAATGGTTAAATCACTCAAATCTCTTGGAATCAAGATGGTTGCAATCGGAGTGGGTAGAGATACCTCTAATGCAACAATAATTGCAACTAATTTGAAATAT
>JASMGS010000033.1 GCA_030751155.1 Candidatus Nitrosopelagicus sp. | reverse complement strand
GAAAAGAACGTAACACTTGGTTTACCAAGAATCATTGAATTAGTAGATGCACGTAAAAAACCTGCTACTCCATCTATGGATATATATCTAGATAAAGATTCAAAAGTTTCTCAAGAAAAGGCAGTTGAAGTAGCTCGTGATATCAAAGAAACAAAAATATCTGATTTGCTTATAAGAACAGTAAGTGATCATGCAACTGAGATAAAACTTGAATTTGATATGAAGAAACTAGAAACTAGACATGTAACACTTGAGCAGGTCACAAGTCTATTAGAATCAAATAAAAAATTCAAACTCGAATTTAGTAAAAATACTATAATTTTGAAACTAATTGAAGAATCAGATTCCGTGACTGTTAATACAATAAAAAATAAAGTGTTAAAAAGTACTGTAAGAGGAGTAGCTGACATTGAACGTGTTACCCTCAAACATGATAATGGTGAATGGATTATTCAGACAACTGGTTCAAATGTGGCAAAAATATTACATGTCAAAGGAATTGATAAACAAAATATTAGAACAAATAATGTGTATGAAATTGCAGAAACCTTAGGCATAGAAGCAGCAAGAAACTCTCTAATCAACGAATTAAAATTTACCCTCGAAAATCAAGGTTTAGAAGTCGATACACGATATCTTATGTTAGTATCTGATCTTATGTGTCATAAAGGATATCTGCAACAGATTGGTCGTCATGGAATAGCAGGTTCAAAGGATAGTGTTCTTGCTAGAGCAGCTTTTGAGATTACTGTACCAACAATTGCTGCCGCTGCTAGACTAGGACAAGTGGAAGAATTAAAAGGAATTACTGAAAACGTTATTGTTGGAAGCCAAATACCTATTGGTAGTGGCACTGTGGACATTTACATGGAATCTGCAACTAAAACATAATTATTAATTTTTTAATTATAAAATACAGAATATTATTTGGTATAAATCTATAAAGGGATAATAAAACAGACAAACAAGAAAGGTATAACGATGGCAAAACTTTTAGAAAAAACTCTCAAAGACGCAATAAAAGAAAATAATCATGTAATTGGAACAAAACAAGTAATGTCTTCTATAAAATCAAGTAAACTGGTTATAATATCGCAATCTATTCCTTCTCCTACTATTCAACAGATAGAAGACAATACAAAAAAGGAAAATATACCATTACTACATTTTGAAGGAACATCAATTATGCTAGGAAAACTTTGTGGGTTACAATTTAGAGTATCAACAATTTCACTTAAATCGTTATCTAACACAAATATACAGGCAATTTTAAAAGAATCTGAAACAAAATGATTTTACAAGAAAAAGATTATTATCTAAGTTTAAAAGAGATAGAAAAACAGCCAATCTAAAAGATAAACAATGACAAACTCAATAAAATTAACTACAGAACAAATGCGTTTCATCTCGCTTTTTCAAAATGTTACAAAATCTTCTGCACGTGATTGCTTAGATGATGAAAAACAGGACAGATTAATTTTTGTTGTGAATGAAGGCAAAATGGGGCTTGCTATTGGCAAGGGCGGCTCTAATATAAAATCACTTCAAAATATTCTAAAACGAAACGTAGAATTAATTGAATATAATGAGGATCCAATAAAATTTTTGAAAAATATATTGAATGCAAAATTAATCAGTGAAGTAAAATTAAATACAAAATCTGATGGTTCATTACATGCTGTAGTCTTTGTTGATCCTGGGAAAAAAGGTATAGTGGTTGGACGTGAAGGACGTAATGCAGAAAAGGCTAGACTGCTAGCTAAAAGATATTTTAATATTTCAACTGTCATGATAAATAGTCAAGAAATGACACAACTTGAGGTGTAATGTTTGGCTAAATCACCTCTTGGATTATTTGCTGGCCGTGTGCTAAAAGAAAAGAAGAAACGTCAGCGTTGGTCTATATCTAGATACAAACGTCGAGAACTGGGTTTGGATAAAAAATCAAATCCTTTGGGTGGTGCTCCACAAGCAAGGGCAATTGTTTTAGAAAAAGTCGGTGTAGAAGCAAAACAGCCAAACTCTGCAGTTAGAAAATGTGTTCGTGTACAATTAATTAAAAATGGGAAATCAGTTACTGCATTTTTGCCACGAGATGGTGCAATGAACTTCATTGATGAGCATGATGAGGTACATCTTGAAGGTATGGGTGCTACTCAGGGCGGTGCTATGGGTGATATTCCGGGTGTACGATACAAAGTTTTCAAAGTTAATGGAACATCGTTAAAGCAATTAGTAACAGGAAAGAAAGAAAAACCGAGAAGATAATAAAATGACTGAACAAAAAATGTTGCTTTTTAGAAGATGGGATTTATCTACAATTGAAATCAAAGATTCGGGTCTAAAAAATGCTATATGTCTTAAACCATCAATACTTCCAATAGATTTTGGACGATCTGCCCTAAGACGATTCAACAAGGCTGATGT
Organism: Candidatus Nitrosopelagicus sp.; assembly: GCA_030751155.1. GTDB lineage: Archaea > Thermoproteota > Nitrososphaeria > Nitrososphaerales > Nitrosopumilaceae > Nitrosopelagicus. The sequence continues at coordinate 6,370 of JASMGS010000033.1, read as the reverse complement.
TAACATAGTTGAACGATTAGTAAACAAATTAATGCATTTTGGCAAAAAATATTCAAAAAACACAGGTAGAATGGCTGGGAAAAAAGATCATTCATTTAATGTTGTCAAGACTGCTTTTGAGATAATTCATCTGAAAACAGAAAAAAACCCAATTGAGGTTTTAGTTCGTGCAGTAGAAAATTCAGCACCAAATGAAGATACTACTAGAATTGTATATGGTGGAACAGTATATCATGTATCGGTTGATGTGGCACCAATCAGAAGAGTTGATCTGGCATTACGATTTATTGCAGATGGTGTCAAAGAAGCTACATTTTCCAACCCAAAACCAATTGAAGAATATTTAGCTGAGCATCTAATTCTTGCAGCAAACAATGATCCTACATCTCCATCTGTTAAGAAAAGAAACGAATTAGAACGTATTGCACAAGCATCTAGATAATTAAACCAATAGCCCGGCCCGGACTCGAACCGAGGTCAAAGGCTCCAGGGGCCCCTATGCTTGCCACTACACTACCGGGCTACAAGAACATTTGTAAAATATTAGAATATAATTATTTCATTCTAATTTCATTCATTGCAGTTGAATAATCGCATTCTGCTTTGACTCTCATATAAGGAATTAATCTGTAATGAATCGAATACATATCACTTTCTTTGAGGATTATTCCTTTTTGTAATAATGATACTAATCCACGCGACATCTCTGAGATTTTTAAGGTATCTTTATTGCATATTTCATCACGTTTTTTCTGATATTGTTTAAGGCTGAATACTACATCATCAAGTTCTAAGATTAATGGCCATATGATTTTGTGCCAGACAATCCTTCTATTTTGGGTAGATGTTGCATACTTGCCTTTTTCTCTCAACATTAATAATATGATTTTGCACTATTATAATTCGTGTCCCAGAGCGAGATTGCAAAATCATTAGAACTTTTACAAAAAGATTGGGACATAGACCCAATCATAAAAGATTTTCATTTGGGAAAGCGTGATGATATATCTGAAAATTCCATAAAAGTGAAAGATGTTATATTTCATATTCCATTTCTAAACAAAATTAAAAAATTCATACTTTGGAAATGTTATTGGCCTGATTGTTCAAATTGTTGTAGTAGACAAGGAAGACTTCCTTTGACTTCTGACGATTTGATAACAATTGGAACTGGAATGAAATATCAAAAAACATCTGATTTCATAAAAAATGAAACAGTGATAGCTACTTGGCAGGAACCAAGTCCTGGTGGTGGCTTTACCACATTAACTGGTATTAATTTGAAGCGAAAGGAAGATGAAACAGAAGCGGATGATGGTACTCATATCAAATGTAGATTTCTAGATGAACAAGGTGCATGTAATATTCATCCAACACGACCTGGTGTATGTTATCTTTATCCATTTTCAACATGGTTACAAAATGAAAAAGGCAAACCAAGGGTTCACGCTACTTTTCAATTTACTGGTGATTGTCCAGGTTTTTATCTAGATGATTCAATTAATCCAATGAAAGAAATCTTACAAGAATATTCTGAAATAATATATAATTATAATATAAAATCTAACCAAACTACGCGTGAAGGGTTAGGCTCAATCAGTTTAGGTTAGGCTTTTGCAACTTTCATCAAATCTCGCATATGAATTTCCATCCCAAATCTTTCTTCATTCTTCTTCATATACCTGTATATTTTGAATAACTCACCAAGTTGTTTCATTGCACTGAATTCTCCCTTCATTTTTGTCTTAATAAAATGAAGTACTTTAGCATAAACTGAAAAATACTTTAGAACATCTTTTCTATACTGTTCATTATTTCCTATATTTTTGACAAACAAATCTGCACAAACCATACTAGGTATAATACCCTCACCCAATAATGGATATACGGTCCCAATTGATTCACCGACTCCTACTACTTTACCATGGTAGAATGGTTCACATAAATCAGGAGTTGCTAGACGTATAGGCCGCCCCACCGTCTTGAGAATCTTTCCACCATATTTTTTTAAAAATTCATTGGTTTGTTGAACATGTTGTTTTTTGTAATCACCAGCTCCTATATGGGCCATATTTTTTCCTAATGGGAAATACCAAAAGTAACCAGTCATACCTGGAAATGGTTTCACATAAAAATCATCAAGAGGAACTTCATTTTCAAATAATATTTTATATTGATATGTAGGCAGGAAGAAGTCTTTTTTGATTTTTGGAAGATATGGTCGATAAAATCCAGTAGCATCAATTATCAGATCAAATTCTTTTTCCATGTCTTCCAGTTTTGGCTCTACGTCATAGTGAATCTTACAACCTTTTGCCATATCATTAATCAACCCAATTTTATCATACGTACATAATCCCTTCAATTTTATGTCAAATCTTTGTTGGTTATTCATGTCTATGTATAGATTTTTTCCATCATGAATGATATGTTTCTCAAAATCGATATCAGATTTTGAGCAGAGTTCACTCATACTACTTTTTATTGTTCCCCATGCACAAATTGAATCATGATTTTCTTGAGTCATTCTTTCATATCCTATAACCTCATGATCTTTTTTTAGTCTGGAAAGAAGATAACTACCAGCCACACCTATTCCAACAACTGCAATCTTCATTTGATTTTTAGGTAAATATTACCCAATAAATACAATTCTAGTTTTATTCGATTAAAATTGCTGGTTTGTAAGGTCTAGCTATACGTGCTTTGTTTTTTGGATCATATTTGTCTTGGTCATCTTCAGAAAATACCTGTAATTTAATTCCATAATCATTTTCAATTAAAGATGTAAGCTCTGATGAAATTGATGCATTTTCATCAATTTCTCCAGCAGTCATTTTAGCATCTCTAAGTTCCGTTGGCTCTGATAGAATATCCTTAAGAGTTTTTTTTACAAAATCTGGGTCTTTTTTTATCTGCTCTGTATCCTTGTTCGCAATCAATTCTTTGATTAACGTCCCAATGTCTGTTTGCCCAGAATGAACATTCTTTAGAATTTGATGGTATGCCTTTGATTTCCAAGAGTCGGCTGTATAGATTACAATTCTTTTTGGAGAGATTTTTGTCACTTTGATTATATTTGCAATATCATTCATTGTAGAACTTAGTAGACTCTCAGTTAGTACTGGTGTATTGTTATCTTGTATTTCTTGAATTGGCCATGTAGATTTAGATACCATTTTTGTATTTCCAAGTTGTTCCCACATTTCTTCTGCAATATGTGGTGCAAACGGAGAAAGCATGGCAACACGTACTGACAATATTTTATACATGATTCCAGTAACATTTTCTCTTTTTTTTGCCTTGATTCTTTTCAAGAACCATTGAAGTTCAGAGTCGAATTCGTAAACTATATGATGTAACGCTTCACGAAAGCGCATTTTATCCATTGATTCAGTTACCTCTGAAATCAAATGTGATAGCCGACTTTGAATCCAGACATCTTCTGGTTCTAAATCAGCACACTCAGATTTCTTTGATTTTTTACATTCTTCAAGCATTACCTCTAACTTATTTTTGATTCCAGAGACTGATTCAATATTAAAGTCAGCATCTTGTAATAATTCAGCTGAAATTAGAATTGAAAGCCTAATTGGGTCTGCACCATATTTTTTAATTGCATCACGTAATGGTATGATGTTTCCCATAGATTTTGACATTTTTTTTCCATCCATCAGAACTGATCCGTTTACAACAATCTCTTTCGGCCAATTTTCTTTTGGGAATAACACTACATGGTTTAATACAAAAAATGTTAGATGATTTGGTACCAAATCTCTTCCAGAATGTCTTGAATCAACAGGGTAAAAATACAAAAATTCTTTCCTTATCTCATCAAGTTTTTTTACTGTAATCTGCATTTTTTGCGCAACAGCATCTGAATTTCCTTTTTCATAAAATACATAGTCAAAGAATTCGTCTGACATATTTTCAGCCAAAATTTCTTTTGCATTAACAAATTTTGAAATTATATAAAATGCCATATAGATTACGGAATCTGCAAGACTTTCTACCAACCAGTCCTTATCCCATGGTACACGTGTTCCTAGTCCATGTTGTCTAGCACATGCACGTTCTCTAAGCCAATCTAAAACATTGAAAAATTCAGTACGGATTTCATTTGGTAAAATACTCATAGATTCAAAACAATTATGTGCTTTTTCCTTCCATTCTTTATTTCCATAATCAAGAAACCATTGATTGTTTAGCATTTTGACTACACATTCACTACCGCATCTACATTTTACTGGCGCATTTGTTAACTCTAAAATGATGTCTGATTTACCAGACGTGGAAAACCATTCTTTGATTTCATCTTTCACAAATGAAACTCTTTTTCCTGAAAATTTGTCTGTATTTTGATTTAATTTTCCTTCATAGTATTCTTTTGAGTAAATTTCCTTGGTTGCATCCTCTAATTTTGGATCATTTTGATTTGTAATATTCATTCTTTTGATAACATCTTCTGCGGGAACTTCTCCAAAACCTTCTGTCGTAATTATCGTGATAGGATTAATCGCTTTTACCTGATCACGTATAGATTCTGGCATACCCTTTGTATTTCCATTTTTGATGTCTTCTAACGCTTGATAATCATAGGGGGCGTGTGCAGGGACCGACATTACAATCCCTGTTCCTGTAGTTGCAGACACAAATGATGCAGGTAAAATCAAAAATTCTTCTGAACTGATTGGACTTTTTACATTTTTACCAATTAATTCAGAACCTTTAACGTCACCAATAATTTCTATAGTTTTATCCAGAAATGAAAGTTTGTGTGCACATTCAGAACTTATGATCCATGTCTCACCATTTACTTTTGTTTTTTTATAAACTATCTCAGGATTTATCCAAAGATTTGTAACTCCAAATAATGTTTCTGGACGTAATGTTGCAATAGGAATTATTTCATTTTCTATATTGAATTTCATTATAACATATTCTGTAAAATCAGGTTCAACATCACCTAACGTATCATGTTGTGAGACTGGGTTTTGATCATTAGGACACCATCCAACTGGATGATTTCCTTGAACAATTAGATTATTTTGTTTTAGTGTTCTAAATTGCCATTCAATGAATTTTTGATATGCAGGAATTATTGTTGTAAATTCTCTTCTCCAATCAATGGAATATCCCATTTCAATCATACCAGCCTTAATTTCCTCATGAAAATAATCTGCAATTTTCACTGGATCAACAAAATCTTTGATTTTATCTTCTGGAACATTATACAAAGTTTTGAATGCGTTAATTAACTCAGTATCATTTGCTTGTACTCGTTTTGACATACCAAGAATTGGAGTTCCCGTATAATGAAATCCCATTGGAAATAGTACATTGTATCCTTTCATTCTTAGATATCTTGAATGGACATCTGTGATTGTGTAAGTTCTGCCATGGCCAATATGTTGAGGTGAGTTTGGGTAAGGATATGCTACAGTTATGAATTTTTTTTCTTTTTCATTTGGATCAACATCATGATCATTATTTTCTGCCCATTTGTTTTGCCATTTCGCATCAATCGTGTTCCAATTTACATCCATCACATCTCACTATCCTAAGACCATTGATTTCGCTTTTTTAATTGAATCTTCTTTTTTAGACTTATCATTTCCACCTCCTTGTGCAAATTTTGGGGTTCCTCCACCTGCACCACCAAGTATTTCTGACACACTCTTCACAATATCCCCAGCTTTCTTATTTTTTGAAATTTGATCTCCACAATAGACTATTATCCTAACTTTTTCTCCCTCGTTGAATAATCCACAATATACTAGATTTGGGTCTTTCTTCGATAGTCTTTCTCCTAATCTAATATGAAAATCATCATTATAATCATCATTAGTAGAATAACAGAAATTTGGCCTGGTTGACTCGGTGGTTTCCATTATGATATCATCAATAGTAGTAATTCCTTGCGCACATTGAGAAAAAGCTTCTATTATTTTTGGAATTTTTTCTTTATCTATCTGTTTTCTCTCAAACCTTTTCTCTTTTTGCAGTTCTTTGATTTTTTCTTCTTCTTGTTCACTCTTAACATCTTGTTGTTTTTTTAGCGCAAATTCTTTTGCGGTATCACCTGAAACAAATTCAATTCTTACAACTCCATCTTGAATTCTTTTTGTTTTTGTAATTTTTACTTGTTCTATTTCAGATGTTTTTTTGACATGTGTCCCTCCACACGCTTCTACATCTAAATCTCCAATAGAGACAATACGTACTGATTTTACTGGAACAACTCCACCCTGATAAATTCTAAATCCATATTTTTGTTCTGCAGTCCCTCTGTCAAAATTTTCAATTTTTACTGGTATATTTTTCTCAATAATTGAATTTGCAGCTTGTTCTATCTGTAAGACTTCTTCAT
>JASMGS010000032.1 GCA_030751155.1 Candidatus Nitrosopelagicus sp. | reverse complement strand
AAATTATTCATAAAGCCAACATAAAACATATCCAGAATCTGTTTTAATTTTTGGTGGATTTTTTTTACATTTATCCATCGCTTCTGGACATCTATCAAAAAATCTACATCCTGATCCTGTAGAAAGTAAGTTAGGTGGATTACCAGGAATAAATTTTAGTTTTTTCTCTCCACGTAATGTTGGTATGGAATCCAATAACCCCTTTGTGTATGGATGCTTTGGTTCACGATATATTTCTGTTGACGAACCAAACTCAACCATTTTTCCGCCATACATTATACCTATTTTTTCTACAATTTCAGATAAGATGGCAAGGTCATGTGAAATTAACATAATTGACACGTCTTTCTTTTTCAAACTTTTCAATAAATTGATGATTTGTGCTTGAATCAATACGTCTAATGCTGTAGTTGGTTCATCGGCTATAACAAATTTAGGTTCAAGTAACAATGCCATAGCGATAACTACTCTTTGCTTCATACCACCACTCAACTCATGAGGGTATTTTTTTAAAATAGAATGTGAAAGGCTTACTGTATCTAATGAATTATGCATGGTCTTTTTAAAATCATCAGTAGAATTGTGCTGCTTTAGAATTTGATCGAATTGTTGCTCGATAGTAAAAACTGGATCCAATGAATTCATAGCACCCTGAAACACCATCGAAATTTCTTTCCAACGTATGATGTCATCAAATTCAGATTCTGTCATATTTAATATGGATTTTTCACCAAGTGTTATTTCGCCCGCAATAATTTTTCCACCTTGGATCATTTTTATGATCGATAAACCCAAAGTACTCTTACCACATCCACTTTCTCCTGCAATACCAATTGATTCATTATCTTCTAATTGAAAGTCAACATTTTCTAAAGCGTGAACATCTCCAGATGATGTTTCATAATTGACCGATAGATCTGACACATACAGTTTTACCATTAAAAATAATAATAAACGCTCTATTTTATTTTTTCAAGAAAGGATATATTCAATGGATCATAATTAAAAATGATTTACGTGAAGTTTAATCGAACCCACTATATTGAAGATGTAAAGTCGTCTATGAACGGCCAAGAGGTGATTCTTGGAGGTTGGGTGGAAGATTTAAGAAAAATGGGTAAAATGACATTTCTTACTCTACGCGACGTAACAGGCATTACTCAGATTATACTTACAGATGATATAATAAAATCAACCGAGGATATAACACGGCAAAGTGTTGTGAGAATCACTGGTAAAATTCAGGATACAAGAGCCAGAGATTTTGAGTGTGAAATTAAGGCTAGTGAAATTAATTTATTAGCAAAAGCTATTCATCCTTTGCCCATTGATCCTATCGGTAGGCTTGAAAGTCATATAGACAATAGGCTAAACTCCAGGGCACTAGATATGCGTAATCAAAAAACGGCATCAATCTTCAAAATCAGACATCATACTTTAGCGGCGTTAAGAAAATCATTCATAGAAAAAAAATTCATAGAAATCACTACGCCTAAAATTATTGGTAGTGCGAGTGAAGGTGGTGCAAACCTATTCTCATTAGATTATTTTGGAAAACAGGCCTATCTTGCACAGAGTCCACAGTTGTATAAAGAACAAATGACGATTGGTCTAGAAAGAGTGTTTGAAATATCTTCATTTTACAGAGCAGAAAAATCACATACAGGTAGACACTTGAGTGAATTTACTAGTATTGACATGGAATCTGCATTTATGAGTTATACAGATGTTATGGATGTTTTAGAGGATCTTGTTGTTAGCACATTCAAGTATGTCTCTGAAAATTGTAAGAAAGAGCAAGAAACAATAGGGAATAAAACTATTATTCCAAACAATCCATTCAAGAGAATCACTTATTCACATGCTTTAGAAGAATTGAATAAAAAAGATGCTAAATTAGAATTTGGAGATGATCTTTTAGATTCTCATCTAAGAATATTGGGAGAAATATATCCCGAATTTTATTTTCTAACAGATTGGCCACTCAAGATCAAACCATTCTACATAAGTGAAAAAGAAGATAATGCTGAACTTTCTGAATCATTTGATCTACAATTCGGTTATCTAGAATTATCATCTGGTGGAACCAGATTACATAATCCAGAAAAGATCAAAATGAGGTTAAGTGAACAAAACCTTGATCCTGCAAAATTTTCGGAGCATCTACAAGCATTTGATTGGGGTATGCCACCTCATGCAGGTTGGGGACTAGGTTTAGAAAGATTACTTACAGTGATTATAGGAATTGATAATGTGAGAGAAGTTATTTTGTATCCAAGAGATCCAGAAAGATTAAAGCCTTGAGATAATTTCTTTAGTGAACTCTACAGTAGTCTTATCGCCACCAGTATCTTTTGTTTTGATGTTATTTTTTACAACATCATAAACAACATTCTCTAATTTTTGGGCAATTTCAATACATTTTGTATCAGCATGCTTATTCCCAATCCAATTTAACATCATTTTGATTGAAAGTATGAATGAAGTTGGATTAGCAATATTTTTTCCTGCAATATCAAATGCTGCCCCATGAACAGGTTCAAATAATCCAAATTTATCGCCTATATTTGCAGCAGGAGCCATACCCAAACCACCCACAACTTGAGCTGATTCATCAGAAAGTATATCACCAAATAAATTAGTTGTAACAATTACATCAAATAATTGTGGTTGACGAATTAAATTCATAGCGCATGCATCAACATACATTTCTTCAAATTTGATATTTGGAAAATTATCAGCAACTTTTGAACATGTACGTGCAAATAAACCGTCAGTTTTTTTCATCACATTTGATTTATGTACACACGTAACTTTCTTCATTTTTCTTTGGGTTGCAGTTTTGAAAGCATACTCTGCAATTCTTTTAGATGCTTTTTCTGAAATTATTCTCATTGCAACAGATGTATCACCTATATCAAACTCTTCACCTGTATACAAATCCTCAGTGTTTTCACGTACAATTACCAAATCAATATCATCACGCAACGATGGTGTGTTAGGATATGATTTTGCTGGTCGAATATTTGCATATAGATCTAACATACGTCTTAAATATACAATCACGTCCTTTGCACTTTCCCCAACTGGTGCCTTTAAACATGCGTCAGAATTCTTTATTATCTCAAATGTTTCTTCTGATAATGCATTTCCAGTATTTTTTAAAACTGTATCACCAGCCTCTAGTTTTTTTATTTCAAACTTGATACCCATATTATCATGGATCTCTTGTAAAATACTAAATGCGGATTCTGAAATTTCTGGACCTATTCCATCTCCAGTGATTAATGATATCTGATATTTTTTGGTCATTCTACTATACAATGATTATACTTTTTTTTCTCTTAATGACTTTTTCAACATAAGTCTATTTATTCCGTCGATTACAGCTTGAACACTAGTTATGACTATATCCTCACCAATTGATTTAGAGGAAATCATATTTCCTGTAGCATCTTCAAGTTTCACGGTAACCTCACATAATGCATTAGAACCTCCTGATATAGATGCTAAATTATAATCCTTAATTTTGATTTCCGAGATTTTGCCAGTAGCTTTTTGGATTGCGTTGAGAGATGCATCGACTGGTCCAACTCCATGATCTGTAGCTGTGTGCTCGTTACCATCAATGATCAATTTCACAAATGCATATGGCATATTCCCAATTCCAGTAGAAACTGAAAATCCTGATAGCTTCACTAAGCGTTTTAATTTAGTATCACCAATCACTTCATTTGCTATGGAAAATAACTCAACATCAGTAACATGTTTTCCCTGATCTCCAATTGATTTTACTTTTTCAAGAATCTGTCTTGTTTGATCATTGTTTGGCTCTATACCATATTCTTGAAGCATTGCATTAATACCATGAACGCCAGCATGTTTACCGACTTGTAACCATCTGGTCCTACCTACAATCTCAGGACTGATAGGTTCGTAAGTAAGTGGATTGCTCAAAACTCCATGAGTATGTATACCAGATTCGTGTCCAAACGCATTCTCACCTATAATTGCCTTGTTGGGCTGAACTGGCATTCCAGCTAATTTTGAAACATATTTCGATGTATCATAAAGAAGTTTAGTTTTGATATTAGTTTCCCAAGACTGATCAAATTTTAAACATTGTAACGCCATCACTAATTCTTCTAATGATGCATTACCTGCACGTTCACCAATACCGTTTATCGTTACATGTGCACATTGTGCACCTGCTTGTATTCCAGATATAGCATTAGCCACTGCAAGACCAAAATCATTGTGACAATGCATACTGATTGGTAATTTAGTTGCCTCAATTGCATCCTTAGTTATTTCAGCAATATATTGTGGTGTTGAATATCCGACAGTATCAGGTATATCTATTCTATCCGCTCCAGCTTTTGTAACTGCCGTAAATATTTTTTTTAAGAAATTACGATCTGTACGTGTTGCATCCTCTGCTGAAAATTCAACCTGCAATCCCCTTGATTTTGCATACTCAACTGATTCTACAGCCTTCTCAAGTGCTTCATCCTGTGAAAGGTGTAATTTATGTTCTAGGTGAATGTCTGAAGTTGCAATAAATGTGTGAACGTATTTTAGGCCACAATCAACTACTGCGTCAATATCTTTTTTATTTGTTCTAGCGAGACCACATAATTCAGCAGAAAGATTTGCTTCTGTAATCATTTTTACCGCCTGCTGTTCACCTTGTGAGATTACAGGAAATCCTGTCTCAATAGCATCCACTCCTAACTCGTCTAATTTTTTTGCGATGCTTAACTTATTTTCAGGTGATAATGCAACACCTGGTGATTGTTCGCCATCCCTCAATGTTGTATCAAAAATCCGGACTTTCATTTTACATCATCTATAATGCAGTAACACCAGTCCTAGCAGAATCTAAAATACCAAATGGCTTTAACACTTCCTCGAATGTTTTAATTTTATCAGGTGTAGATGTTAACTCAACTATCAATGAATCTTTCTGTTCATTGTGAACTTTTGCTCCATATGTATCTGCTAACTTATTGATCTCTATACTATCTGATGCCTCACTTAACTTAATTTTAAATAATGCCAATTCTTTATACACACTCTCATTCTCATCTAGTCTTTTGACCTCAATTGTATCAATCATTTTATCAAGTTGTTTAACAATTTGAGCAATTTGTTTTTCAGTGCCAACAGTTGTTATTGTCATCTTTGAAAATTCAGGATTCTCCATTACACCTACTGATATACTATCTATATTGAAATTTCTAGATCTAAACAAGTGGGTAACCTTGAATAATATTCCTGGTTTGTTTTCAACCCGAATTGATAATATTGCCCACATAACACTCACTATGATGGTAAGATCATATCCTTTAATGAAGTTCCAGGTGCAACAAATGGTAAAACATCTTCTTCTGGATCAATTGGTATATCAATTACTGTGCTAACTTCACTGTTAAGTCCAACCTTGACAGCTTTACCAAGCTCGTCAAGTGATTGAGCCCTTATACCTTGTGCACCATATGATTCTGCTAATTTAACATAATCTGGACATTTTTTTAAATCAATTCCAATCATTCGTCTTTCATAGAATGTTCTTTGCCATTGTGCAACCATTCCTAATGAAAAATTATTAATTAAGAATACTATGACGGGTATATCCTCTAATACTGAAGTCGCAAGTGAGTTTTCTGTCATGTTAAAACTTCCATCTCCGGCAATATCTAATACTGGTACGTCTGGCCGTGCAACTTTTGCACCAATGGCAGCGGGAAATCCCCATCCCATTGTTCCAAGACCAGTAGAGCTAAAGAATGTACCTGGATGTATTGCATCAAAGAATAATGATGCCCACATTTGATGCTGACCTACTTCAGTAGTAACAATTGATTCTTTAGGAAGCACTTCCCGTAACTTCCTTAAAATCTTGGCAGCTGACATTTCACCTGGATGTAATTTTAGATTTTCACGCCAATAATCCTTAACCTCATTAACATGTTTCAACCATTTATTTCCATCAGATTTCTTTAATACTTTTTTAGCAAGAATTTTGAGCATAACTCTTAATGATGCCCTAACGTCACCAATAACTGCAACTTGAGTTGTCTGATTCTTTCCTATTTCTGCAGGATCCACATCCATATGAATAATTTTTAAATTTTTTTCAAACTCTTCAAATGTTCCAACAGAACGATCTGAAAATCTTGTTCCTATGGCTAAAACACAATCTACTTCAGACATAATCTTATTAGCTTCTGCATGTCCATGCATGCCAATTGGACCAAGTGAAAGTGGATGGTTCTCCGGAAAAGAACCCTTGCCCTTAAATGTTGTAACAACTGGAATCATTAACATTTCAGCGATTGATTGAAGTTCTGCAAATGCAGAAGAAATTATTGTTCCACCTCCAGCCAAAATTATTGGTTTTTCTGAAGAAAGAAGTAAATCTATAGATCTTTCAATATTAGTTATATCTACATCAGTCCATGGATGATAACCAGGAATTCTTACTTCGTTAGGAAAAGTAATTTCCGCCTCATTTTGTTGAACATCTTTTGGTATGTCAAGTAATACAGGTCCAGGTCTACCAGTTTCTGCAATGTAAAATCCTTTTTTTACAACTTCGGGAATTTCTTGAGGTGTTCTTGGTTGAAATGCATATTTTACACATGGATTTGACATTCCAATTATATCACTTTCTTGAAATGCATCACGTCCAATCATGTTCACTGGTACTTGTCCAGTAACAGCAATCATTGGGGCAGAATCTGCTTGCGCCGTTGCAATACCAGTTAACAAATTTGTTGCCCCAGGACCAGATGTTGCAAAACAAACACCTGGTTTTCTACTGACACGGCCAAATCCATCAGCCATATGTGCAGCAGATTGTTCATGTCTTACTAAGATATGACGTATATTACTTTTGTAAAGCTCATCATACATTGGAAGGTTTGCACCTCCCGGTAAGCCAAAGACTTCCTTAACGCCTTCTTTTTCTAGCGCTTTCATAAGCGCTTTCCCGCCATTCATAACTTCCATTTTATCATTCATATCATACACCATAATTTTAATTGTTAAAAAATTGGCTGTATATTTACAGCTTCAAATCAACTAGCAATAGAATACTTACAATGCTAGTTTGACTAATTTTGCTCATATAGCAAGGTAAACAACATTAATTGAATTAATTAATGTTTCTGGTTGTGAATTTAAGACCTTAAATTTCTGTTAACACTTAAACCGATGAAATAGAAATAAAAATGGTTTGTCTGACGAACAAGAAATTCTTGAAGTAATTCGAACTTTTTTCGAAGCCGGTAGAACAAAGGATTTCTCTATACTGAGTAAAATTCAACTTAATTCACAAAAATTTTCTAGTTTTAGTGATATTCCACCATATGGATTGAAAGATTATTCAGAATCAATAGCTCTGGAAGAATTAAGATTCTCAAGCATTACAGATTACAATTATGAAATAAAAAACGAGAAGACCAATATTTTTGATAGTGTTGGAATCTCCACATTTACATTGGAACAAAAGGGTATGCTAGTGGATAGTCAAACTTACACCGGTCAGTATATGACAATTAATGGTAGAGCTACATTTGTTTTGATTAAGAAACCAACTTGGAAAATTGTGCATTATCATCTAGATAAAATTTCTAATTAATTTTTATGTATTATTTTTTAGTTTTTGGTGACTTTGGTTTAGGCTGACATAATTTTTTGTATAATTCGTAGGCTTCATCAACATTTGCGTTTCCATGTATAATATTATGAACCGCCCTGATCATTGGTACTGGGTTTTCAGATTGCCAGATATTTCGTCCCATATCAACTCCCACAGCACCTCCTTTGATTGAATTGTATGCTAATTCAAGTGCATCTCTTTCCGGTATTTTTTTACCACCTGCAACAATAATTGGTACTGGGCAAGAATCTACTACACGCTCAAAATTATCACAATAATATGTCTTAACAATATGTGCACCATGCTCAGCTGCTATTCTACATGCAAGAGAAAGATAACGTGCATCTTTCTGACCAATTTCTTTACCAACAGCTGTTACTGCTAAGACAGGAAGATTATACTCATTTGCATCATTAACAAGTTTACTAAGATTTACAATTGTTTGATGTTCATGTTTTGCTCCAACAAAAATTGACATTGCCAATGCTGATGCATTTAATCGTATGGCATCCTTGATACTTACAGTAATTTGTTCATTGGATAAATCCTGACCAATTATACTGGCACCACCAGATACTCTTAGAACTATTGGTACAGGATATGTCGGGTTAACTGAGGTTCTTTGCACTCCTCTTGTTAGCATCAATGAATCGCAGTATTTGAGTAATGGTCCTATTGTTTTTTTAGGAATTTCTAGCTTTTCAGTTGGACCAAGAAAATATCCATGATCAACAGCCAGCATCAAAGCCCTATTATCATTAGGTTTGATTATATGAGCAAGCCTATTTTTTAATCCCCAATCCATTTGTATCGTTTTCAAAAGAAATCATATCTTTCTTAAGCCTTTTCATTCGCTTATGATTATCTTCATGGCGTTTTCTCCACTCTTGGCATGTTCAAAGGCTTTTTGGCATTCATTTAGTTTGTATTTATGAGTGATTAATTGTGTAACATTGATTTGTTTACTTGATATTTTCTCAAGTGCATCTCTAGTATCCATGTCAGATGCTGCATAAGAATTAACAATTGTAATACTTTTTGAATACACTTTACTCATGTCTAGCTCAACAGTTGCTCCTTTACTTGGTACACCAAACATAACAATAGTACCTCCTTTTCTAACAAAAGTCACAGCATCTTGCAGTGCTTTCAAATTACCAGTAGCCACGATAACGACATCAACACCAAATGGATGCTGAAGATTTGATTTCATAATTTCTGAAGCAGTTGGATCATCAGAATGAATTGTTATAGTTTCAAGTTTTTGTGCAAAATCTAAGCGATAATCATTCAAATCTAAACAAAACACTTCTTTCAAACCATAAAATTTTGCTAATAATACATGCATTATTCCAGTGGGACCAACACCAAGGATAGCAACACTATCGTTTGTTTTATGTGTAAATTTATTCCATGCTCTAATGCAGCATGCAAGTGGTTCAATCATTGCAGCTTCCTCAAAGGAAACATTGTCAGGAATTTTCAGCACACCTCCATGTTTTACATTCCATCCAGGTACGACATATTCATCAGCAAGTCCACATGGTTCAAGATTTGATTCATAATATTTTTTACACATTGTTTCATTACCATGATTACATTCATGACAGTCGTCTGAATAACATGCAACATGATGATGAGTAAATACACGATCACCAATACTAAAATCTGAAATTTCTGAACCGACCTCAGTTATTGTTCCTGCTGGCTCATGTCCAAGTTTCATTGATGCTTGTCCATATTTACCAAATACTTTTTCAACGTCAGAACCACAAATTCCACAAGCATGCATTTTAACAAGTATATCATCCGAACCTAAAGATGGTTTAATCATATTTTTAATTTCTATATTGGAGTCACTCTTCACAATTGCTGCTTTCATGAAATTTATACTCAATAATTATATGTAAAGTATGGTATTAACTGATAATTTATGCGAAAATAAACAATTTTAATTATAGATGAATCATAAATTCAAAAATGGCTAAAATTGGTACATTTATTTTATTGGGATTAATTATAGGCTCGATTAGTTTCTCACTTTTCCTATTTTTGGACACACAAACTATTACTGTAATTTCAGAGTCAGGTGGTGCAGTGATTGCTGGTGATGTTAAATTCTACGTAGAACATATTGGAAATCATGAAATTCTCAAAAAAACAGATGAATACAGTGAAGCAGAAAAAAATCTAGTCCAAAAAGGCTTGGATAGAAGCGAAATTCCTGAGGGAGTTTATTTCCAAATTCAGATTAATGCTCATAACACCGGAGATGAAACTGTAAGAGTGACTGGTGGACAATTTTATCTCTATGATACAGATAATGAAAAATATGAAGCTGTTTTTATTGGATATGGTGAAGAAGAACTATCAGTAATAGATCTTAAACCTAATGAAACAATTGTTGTAACAACACAATTTGATATTCCTTACGATGAAGAAATGAAATATACAATTGGTATAATTCCAAATAAATATGGTCTACAGGATGCACAAGAAAGAATATTTGTTTGTGTGAAACAATGCGAAGTTTGATTATTTTTTGAGATCAGATAATAGTCCAGATAAAAAATCTCTATATTCAGTATCAGAGAAAGTAACTGATTCTATATCTGTTGCATGATTTATTGTTTTTAATGAATCTAAATGATAGCAATTTTTTTCATTATTTTTTTTAGTAAAGTAATAACCAGGGCATGAACAAAAATCTAAATCAGGATCAAGCCAATATTCTCTATCCGAACCAACAACAGTCCAAATTTTTCTATTACTAGGTTCAAAGACATGAAGTTTTATGCGTTTTTCATTTAGAACCGAATTATATTTTTTAGATGATTTATTCATAAGAATTTAATAAAAAAGGTTGATTATATTTTTGATGGTGAAAACTAGAATCGTCCCAAATTATCCTGCTTTATTATCAACTGGTTCTGAAAAAAATCTGATTATAACTGATTTACATTTAGGCTTGGAAGGTAATTTGTCACTGAATAAAGTATTCGTAGAAAAAAATGTAACAGTAAAAAAAACAATAATAGAAATTGAAAAATTGCTTAAAATAACAAAACCTGACTCGTTAATTCTTCTTGGTGACATAAAATCTGGAATCAAATCTATAACAAAAACTGAATGGGAATCAATCCCAATGTTTTTTGATAAACTAAAAAATCGAGTAAATCTAATACTTGTTCCAGGAAATCATGATTCTAATATAGAAAAACTTGTGCCAAAGGAAGTTAATATCGCAAGCCCGAAGGGGATCATAATAGATGAAATACTTTTTACACATGGTCACACATTGCCTACAGAAAACTACGGTAACGTAAGCAAAATTGTAATGGGTCATTTACACCCAGTTTTTTTCCAAAAAGAGTCAATAATTAATGGTAAAAGAGTGTGGATATCCATAAAATGTAGTAAGGATGAGATTTTCCCATCACAAACTGGTGATGTTGAATTGATAATTGTTCCAGCATTTAACAAATACTTCCATATGACAAAGAAAAAATTCTATAAAAAATCAATATCACCAATAATTGAAAAAATTAACACTACAAAAGCCAAAATTATAACACTTGATGGTACAATCATTGGTGATGAAAAATTACTTCCAAATCTAATCTAATTGTAATCTTCGTATGGTTCTAATGCTTTTTTTGTGGGTGTGTTATTCTGTAACCATTCTAATGTTTTCACAAATGACTCAGCCAGTTCAATGGTAGTCAAAACAGGTATACCAAGTTCTAATGATTTTCTTCGTATTTGATATTCATCATAAAGCATTCCAACATATTTTTCAATAGTTGATGTACTTGGGATGTTTATAATAAAATCAATTTTTTTCTGGTAAAGTAGATCAGATATGTTTGGTTTTCTATCTGGCTCACTAATTTTATGTACAATTTCAACATTACCTAATTTTTCATTTAAAAATTCAGCAGTAGTTTCAGTTGCAAGTATCTTAAATCCAAGTTTTTGTAAAAGTGCAGATGTTTGTAATAATTTTTCTCTATTCTTAACACCACCAATAGTAACAAGTGCAGAACCGGATTTAGGAAGATTATATCCTACTGATGTCAAACCTTTTGATAGGGCATCGTAAAAACTATCACCAAAACATGCAGCTTCGCCGGTGGATTGCATCTCCACACCCAGAACAATATCTGCACCATCTAATTGCATGAAGGAAAATTGTGGAACTTTAATTCCATGAATAGGAATTTTTTTCCATTCGTCATAAGGTATATGTGGTAATTGTTTTCCTAATACAGCCTTTGATGCAAGAGAAATTAGATTCATTCTAACAAGTTTTGATACAAATGGCATGGAACGTGATGCACGAATATTTAGTTCTATTACGTATTCCTGATCATTATTAATTAAAAATTGAAGATTGAAAGGACCTTTAATTTTAAATTCCCTGGCAATTCTTACTGTGGAATCAGTAATATTCTCAATGATTCTATTACTTATTCTCCAAGGTGGTATACACATCATTGCATCACCAGAATGAACACCTGCACTATCGATGTGCTCAACTATTGCACCAATTACAACATTTTTACCGTCAGAAACACCATCAACATCAACTTCCAATGAATCTAGCATGAATTTTGTAATAACTACTGGGTAATCAGGTGATACAACTGCAGCGTTTGTTACAAATTCCTTTAATTCCTCCTGTGACCATACAACTTTCATTGCGGCTCCGCTTAGTACGTATGAAGGTCTAACCAATACAGGATAACCTACATCTAATGCAAAGTTTTTTGCATCCGTAATATTAGAAAATGCCTGCCAAAGTGGCTGCTTTATGTGAAGATTGTCCAAGATTTCACTGAACTTTGAGCGATTCTCAGCACGATCTACATTTTCTGCACTAGTACCAATCAAATTAATTCCATTTTTAGCAAGGTTTGGGGTGAGGTTGTTAGCAGTTTGACCACCAACAGATGTTACAATACCTTTAGGGTTTTCAAATTCTGCAATATCTAAAATACGTTCTAGTGTTAATTCTTCAAAGTAAAGTCTACTGCATATATCATAATCAGTTGATACAGTTTCAGGGTTACAGTTTACAACACTAACATTCTTTTCACCATTTTCCTGCAAACCCCAAACCATATTGACCGTACCCCAATCAAATTCAACACTGCTCCCAATTCTATATGGTCCTGCACCCAAAACAATTACACCTTTATCTGATTCATTTATCTCGATGTCATTCGTCTCGCCACCATAAGTCAGATAAAGATAATTTGTTTTTGCAGGCCATTCAGCGGCAAGTGTATCGATTTGTTTCACAGAGGGGATTATATTGTAATCTTTACGTATTTTTCTAACTTCTGTACTTTGCATATCTTTTGCACGTGCAATTTGATTATCTGAAAATCCAAGCTTTTTTGCTTCTTGTAAAAGTGGTTTTTCCAATTCATTTTGTTTTAGTTTTTCTTCTGTTTCTACAATATTTTTTATTTTTTCAATAAACCAAGGATCAATTGATGATAAATCATAAATTTTTTGAACAGTTATTCCTTTTTTTAGAGCTGCTGCAACAAAATATAGAATAAAATCATCATGATGCTGCAAATGATCTTCTATATCTTCTACATCAAATTTTTGACCATTTTCACGGTTCAATACAAGACCATCTTTTCCAATATCTAACATTCGTATTGCTTTTTGTAGTGATTCTTCAAATGTTCTTCCAACAGCCATTACTTCACCAACTGATTTCATAGTTACTCCTAGTTTACGATTAACAAGTTCAAATTTTTCAAAATCCCATCTTGGGTGTTTACAAACAATATAATCTAATGATGGTTCAAAACATGCAGTAGTAGACTTTGTAATACGATTCACAAGTTCTGGAAGTGAATAACCCAATCCTATTTTTGCAGACATGTATGCTAGCGGATAACCAGTTGCCTTGCTAGCAAGAGCCGAAGAACGTGAAAGACGTGGATTGATCTCAATAGCAACATATCTGTCAGAATCAGAGTCTAATGCATACTGAATATTGCATTCACCAACGATTCCAACATGTTTTGTAGCACGTATTGCAGCAGAACGTAACGTGTGATATTCATGATTATTGATTGTTTGCGATGGTGCAACAACAATATTATCGCCTGTGTGTACTTTCATTGAAAGAACATTTTCCATATTGCACACAATTACATTATTTCCACCATAATCCTGCATTACCTCATATTCAATTTGCTTCCAATGGCCAATATACTCTTCAACTAGGATTTGCCCAACAAGACTTGCTGCAATTCCACGTTCTGCAATCTCATGCAATTCAATTTCATTATGTGCCACACCACCACCTTTTCCTCCAAGAGTATAGGCTACACGAACAATTACTGGATAACCTAATTCTTCCGCAACTTTTTTGGCACCCTCAAAAGTGTGAACTGTCTTACTCTTCAAAACAGGAACACCACATTTTTGCATATTATCTTTGAATTTCTGCCTATCTTCAGTAGCCATAATTCCTGGGATTTGGGTTCCCAATACTTTGACATCATATTTTTGTAAAATACCCATTTCGTCTAATTTTACACCACAATTCAATGCAGTCTGCCCGCCATATGACAACATGATTGAATCAGGTCGTTCCGATTCAATTACAGATTCAACATATTGAGGAGTAACAGGTTGAAGATAGACTTTGTCTGCAAATCTAGTGTCAGTTTGAATTGTTGCGATGTTTGGATTAATTAGAACACTTTTGAGCCCATCTTCATGAATTGCTTTAAGACATTGACTTCCAGAATAATCAAACTCTCCGGCTTCACCAATTTTTATTGCACCACTTCCAAGTACAAGAATTTTCTTTAGTGATTCATTTTTTGGCAATTTGTTATTTCTCCATCAATTTTTTTAGTTCATCAAAAACATATTTACAGTCAAAAGGACCAGGTGCAGCTTCGGGATGGAATTGTACAGCAATGCAATTTTGTGTTTTATGTTTTATGCCTTCAACTGTGTTATCATCAGCGTTTGAAAACCATAGTTTAAAATCAGATTGTTCTAAAGATTCAGGTTTGATTCCATAACCATGATTCTGACTCGTAACATAAACCTGATTTGTTTCTAAATTGATGCAAGGTTTATTCTGACCACGATGCCCATACTTTAGTTTATAAGTTTCAGTATTTCCTGCAATGCCAATAATTTGTGCACCCAAACAAATACCTAATGTAGGAATATTATTTTCAATTAATTTTTTTGCTGTATCAATAGTTTCAGGACAATTTTGAGGATCACCAGGACCACTACTCAAAACAACTCCCTTTGGATTATATGACATTACTTTATCGAACGGAGTATTCCATGGAACAACTATTGCTTTGTATCCTAATTCTCGAATATTTCTAACAATGGCATTTTTTGCTCCAGTATCAATAACAACTACAGATTGATTATCATCACCATAGATTTTTTCCTCTTTGGTAGATACAATATCCATAAATTTTTCAGAATTGTATTTTGTAACGTTAGTAAGTTCCTTTTTGATTTTTTCAACATCAATTTGTTCATCAGATACAACAAGAGCGGCCATCATCACACCACTACTTGTAATCTTTTTGGTGATTGCTCTAGTATCGATTCCAGATATGCCTGGAACTTTTTCATTATACATCCACTCATCTAGAGTCATTTTCAGATTCCAATGACTTGCAGTTTGAGACAACTCGTGAACTACTAGTCCTCGAATTTGCATCATATCTGATTCAAAGAATTTAGAAATTCCATCCTCATCGACTTCGGTTAAATCTGGAATTCCATAATTCCCAACCAGTGGATATGTCAGTGTAAGAATTTGGCCATTGTATGAGGGATCAGTTAGAGCTTCTGTATAGCCAACCATACCTGTGTTAAAGACAATTTCACCAAAAACTGTGGTAGAAAAACCAAATCCCATTCCATCAAGAATAGTGCCATCAGAAAGGATCAGCTTTCCAAACTTGTTTCCATGTTTGGATTTTTTTATGGCTATTGGAACCCTCGATAACTGCTTTAATTGAGAAATTTAAGTTTTTGTAAAATTTGTGCTGATAAAATAAGAAATCACTCTTCTATAATGCCTTAAACTGTTCACTCCATTTGTAATATGCCCTGATCATTTCCACGGAAACACTTGGTTTTCGTCTTTCTAGAATTTCTTTAAAATCCTTCGACGTCAAATCCCGTGGTTGAGTAGGATTTTCACCTGCTACTGGTTCTTTAAATTGGGGTGAGCAAAACAACTCATTCACTACTTTCATTTGTGATGCCTGGCAAATATCTTTAATATCACTTGCACTATATCCATCAAAAATTGTAGCTAATGCACGAGTACGTACTCTACTATCCATTTTTAATTGATGCGTGTAAAGATCAAAAAGTTTTGTACGGGCATCAATTGTGGGTAGTGAAACATAGATTCTTTTTTGAAATCTACGTAGAAATGGGTTATCAAGACTCCAGGGTTTATTGGTTGCCCCTATTACGTATAATTTGATACTTTTCCCCTTGTTACTGATTCCATCTATTTCTGTCAGAAATTGATTCCTGGATCTTACTTCACCACCAATTTCGTTTGTACGTTCGCCTAATAATGAATCAAGTTCGTCAATAAATAATATAACAGGTTTATCCTCTCTTTCGGCATAACTACGTGCCATCTTGAATAATTTTGCCACATTCTTTTCTGCCTCACCAAGCCATTTACTCATCATTGACGATGCATCAACATTTATGAAATAACCATCAAGTTCATTTGCTGTTGCCGCAGCCAGTATAGTTTTACCACAACCTGGTGGACCATATAGTAATATTCCTCTTGGCCAACCTAATGGAAATAGATCAGGTCTTTTTGTTGGCCAAACAATTGATTCTCGTAATGCATTTTTTGCTTCATC